>JADLHM010000027.1 GCA_020848745.1 Deltaproteobacteria bacterium
CGAACGCCCAAAGTGAGTCCGGAGAGCAGTTGAGCAGTTCCTGCACGAGCGCGTGCGGGCTCGCAGTCGACGCGCCCTTCGCGCCCGGCATGCGGCGGTCGATGTCGACGCGGAAACTGACGAGGTGGATCGGCGTCTTCTGCCAGCCGTGCGAGACCGGGTAGGAACGGCCTTCGATCTCGACAGCGTGCGTCGTGCGCAGACGGCCGTAGCCGAGCTCCTGGAACAGCGGCAGCAGCCACTTGTCGCGCGTCAGCGTCGTGCCGGCATCGGTAGCCGGAAGCGCTTCGCGCAATGTCGAAAAGCTCGCCCACGCGCCGACCATGCGGTTCCACGACCGGTTCGTCGCCTCAGCGATCCGCTCGCGTCCCGGCAGGTGGTAGGCGTCGGGCGTCAGTCCGCCGATCGACTTGCCGTCGCCCGCCGCGACGCGCGCGAGCAGGTCCGCGGGCAGGATCGCACCCTCGGTCACGATCGTCGCGAAGTGCTGCTGGCGCCGGGCTCGCATGATCAGGCGCCTCCCGGCAGGAAGAGGTAGACGCCGAGCACGTCGGGCGGCAACTGCGGCTCGACACGGTACCGGACGCCAGTGCGCTTCGCTGCCGTGCGGACCCGCCGGTGCGCCTCGAGCAGTTCGTCGCCTCGCTTCCGGGCGGCGGCGTCCAGCGCGGGCCGCAACGCGTCGAATCCGTCGAGGACGCGTCGCAACGCCTCACGAGCCTGGTCGGCGGCGATGTTCGCCGTCGGTTCGAATGCAAGCAGATCTTCGGCGGCGGCGTTCTCGAGCCACTCGGCGGCGGCCGGTGCGCCGCGGAAGGCCATCAGCCGGCTGTCTTCGGCCAGGAGCGGCCGCTCGGTCTCGCCCGTTTGCTCGACGATGTGGAAGCGGAACCGGACGAGCAGGGCTGTCGTGCGCTTCGCGACGCCGGAGGTTCGGATGACGCCGCACCGGCGCGCGACGGCGTCGGCGATCGGATCGAGCGCGGCGTCCATCACGTGGGCGGCCAGCGCTTCGACGACCGGGTGGGTGCGGCCCAGGTGGAGCACGCCGTCGCGGACCGGAAGCTCGAACGCGGCCGCGAACCGGTCGAGGCCGCCCGACACGCGATCGATCGCATCGCGAAGCCCGCGGTGGCGCGCATCGATCGTTGTGACATCGACCTTCGCCGGCAGGCTCGCGGAGACGACGGCGCCGTGCGCCCCGAGCGCGGTGCGGACGAAGCGTTCGACGTCGACACGCGAGCCGATCGCGGCGCGAACGGCTTCGAGCTCGGCGCGCACTTCCTCAGGCTTCAGGGATTCCTGCGCGAACATCGTCCGCGATGTCTTCTCGCGATCGGCGGCGGCGTCCCATTCGGCGTGCAGGCTGCGCTGCGCCGGTTCGAGGATGTCGCCAAGCACTAGCTGTTCGGCCGCGCCCGTGTCGCCGCGCGTGAGCAGGCCGTCGAGGATGGCTTCGACGACGTCGTTCGAGTTGCCCGGCACGGGAACGGCAATGCCGAGCGAGCTGCGGATGACCTTGTGCTTCCGGAGCAGCACGTCGAGGACGATGCCGTCGATGCGGTTGTCCTTGCCGTAGAAGCTGAGCACGCGGATCGTCGACTCGGCCTGGCCGTATCGGTCGACGCGGCCTTCACGCTGTTCGTGACGCGTCGGGTTCCACGACAGGTCGTAGTGCACGACCGCGTTGAAATGATCCTGCAGGTTGATGCCTTCGCTGAGGCAGTCGGTCGCGACGAGGACACGCTTCGCGGCGGTGCCGAGCGCCGCCACGCGGGTCTCGCGCTCGTCGTGGGGCAGGTTCCCGGTGACGGCGTCGACCGTGACGCCCTTGAGCGCCGACGCGAGTTCGGCGGCGACGTACTCGGCCGTGGGGATGAAGCGACAGAAGACGATCGGGTTGAAACCGTCGCCGACCATCTGCTTGACGAGCGCGATCGCGCGCTGGAGCTTCGCGTCCTTCTTTCCGGCGAGCGCGTCGGCTTCGCGCGCGAACTCGCGAAGGCGGCGTCTCTCGTTCTTCGACTCGGCGTCGGTCGTGGCGTTCTCGCTGCCCGGGGCGACGTCGACGACGTCGGTCGCATCGTCGTCGCCGAGGTCGAGGACGGCTCGGCGTCCGACCTCGTCGGCTTCCTCGACGGTGTCGGTCTCGGCGGAGGCAGCGCGGTTGCCGAGCGTCACGGCGGCGGCAACTGGGCTCGACGCCATCGAGCGAAGGAGCGCAATGGCCGACCACCATCGGATCCGCTGCCGGTGTGCGCCGCCCTCCGCGTTTCGGACCGTCTCGCGTGCGTAGGCGAGCACCTTGTCGAAGAGCCGGCGGTACTCGGGCGTGAGCGTGTAGCTTTCCTCGAGTTCCTGGCGTTTGGGGAACGGCGTCTCGTCGTCGAGGAACTTCGTGATGTCGCCGCGGCGGCGCTGGACGAGGTGTGCCGCCAGCCGCCGCCGGTGCGGGGCATTGCGCGCGCCGGTCAGGTCGTCGGGCAGATCGGCGAACGTCGGATCGAGAAGCGCGAGCAGTGCGCGGAACGCGTCCTCGTTGCCGCTGTGCGGCGTCGCGGTGACGAGCACGACGTGGCGGTCGGCGCGTTCGGCGAGCTTGCGGAGCAGCGCGTGGCGCTGGTGACGGCCGCCGCTCGCGGTACCGCCCGAGACGCAGGCGTGGGCTTCGTCGACGATGACGAACTCGGGACACGCGCGCACGAAGTCGTCGCGGCGGCGGTCGGACTTGATGAAATCGGTCGAGACGATGACGAACGGAAAGCGGTCGAAGACGGACTCGTTCTGGCGGCACTGGCGTTCGAGCCGGGTGGCAGTGCCGGGAAGCACGAGTTCGGCCTCGATGTGGAACTTCGACGACAGCTCGGCCTGCCACTGCTCGGCGAGGTGCGGCGGGCAGAGCACGGCGAGCCGGTCGATCTCGCCGCGGTCGAGCAGTTCGCGCGCGATGAGCGACGCTTCGATGGTCTTGCCGATACCGACGTCGTCGGCGATGAGCAGGCGCACGGGGTCGAGCTTGAGCGCGAGCATGAGCGGGACGAGCTGGTACGGACGCGGGTCGACGCCGAGCCGCGCGAACGACCGGAACGGCCCGGCCGACGAGCGGAATCCGAGGCGGACCGCGTCGCGCAGCATCCGCGACGACAGGAAGTCGCCGAGCCGCGCCGGGTCGGGCAGGTCGAACGTCGCCGGTGCGACCGGTTCGACGGGAAGGTAGAGTCCGGCGACTTCGTCTTCGGTGCCGCCGAGCGGGCGGACGACGAGCACGGCGTCGCCGGACTCGGGGAGGACGACCCATTCGCGCCCGCGGGCGCGGACGAGCGATCCGACGGCGAAGGTCATCGGGAGGGTTTCCTTTCCGGACGCGTCGCGGCGTCGATGGCGTCGGTGAGGAAGGGGCTGGGCTCGCCCGCCCACGAGATGAAGGCTCGGTCTCGAGCGCGAGTGATGCTCACGTAGAGGAGGTTGCGCTCGCGCCCGAGTGCGTCTTCGCGCAACGCGACGTCCCTGATTCGCAGCACGCGGGCCGGTGGCAGGAACGCGTCCGAGGCATCGGCGACGAATACGACCTTGAACTCGAGGCCCTTCGCGCGGTGCATCGTCCCGACGGAGACAGCCGCCGCTCCGGCGGGCGTGTCCTTGAGCAGGCACGCGTCGATGCCGGCGGCCGAAAGGCCGGCGGCGATGGCTTCGACCCGGGCAGTCCGCGGAGCGAAGATCGCGATCTCGCCGGCGTGGATGCCTGCGCCACGGGCCTTGCGGATCTCGCCGCTGATGAACTCGACCTGCTCGGTATCGTTCCTGCACGGCCGAAGGACCGGATCGGGTCCTGCGAGGATGCTGCGCGTGCCGCGGCGCGACTCGTCGCCACCGTCGAGGTCGTCGGAGGACGCGTCGGCGACGCGGTCTGCGAAGCGCCGGATCTGGGCGGTGGTGCGGTAGTTGATGCGCAGCACGTGCGAGCGGCCGGCGACCGGTATCCCGAGCGACTTGAGGCTGAACCGGCGTGCGTAGATCCGTTGACCGCCGTCGCCGACGAGCAGCATCGAATCCGGTCCATCGCCGGCCAGGGCCGCGAGGAAACGGAGCTCCTGGGCACCGAGGTCCTGGATCTCGTCGACGATGACCGCGTCGAACACGCGCTCCGAGCCTGCCGTCACGGCATCGCGGGCGAGGATGCAGATACCGGGGTAGTCGAAGTGACTCGTCTCGTCCATCGACCGCAGCACGCGATCGACGGCGCTCCAGACCTGTTTGCGCTGCTGTGCGGAGAGCGCCGAACCCCGGCCGGCACGACTGACCGTGAGGTACTCGTCCCACGTCCGGATGCCGTGCGGGCGGATGACGAAGTCCCATTCGGCTTTCACGAACTCGGTCTCGAACGGGATTCGCGCAAGCTTCACATAC
>JADLHM010000028.1 GCA_020848745.1 Deltaproteobacteria bacterium
GAGCTGCCTCGAGGGCTAGGTCTCCTGGCTCGTCGGCGACCTACTTGCGCCGCCTTCCCACCCGAAGGGGCAGTGGCCTGCGTGCGCGTTCGTTCCGACTCACAGTGGCGGGAGCCGCGCCGGATTCTCACCGGCTTCCCTTGTCAGCCCTTGCGGCGACGGGCTGCTGCTACCAAACGGGGTGCGAGGTCGCAAGCGCGACGGCGCGAGCGGCGCATCCCCCGCGGCGCCGAAGGCCTCCCGGACGCTCGTCCGGAAAACCTCGCGCGGCGCGCCGAATCAGGCTATGGAACCCCTCATGAAGACCGTCGCCAAGCCCACTCGCGCCCCAGAGGGTGCCCGCCGCGCCCTCGCCGAGGTCGCCCCGAAGCATCCCCTCGCCGGCACCACCATGAGCAACGCCGACATGATCGTCCAGGTCCTCGCCGACGAGGGCGTCGACACCATCTTCGGCTACAGCGGAGGCGCCATCCTCCCGACCTACGACGCGATCTTCCGCTACAACGCCAATCACCCGGCCGACGAGGAGATCCGCCTGATCGTCCCCGCGACCGAGCAGGGCGCCGGGTTCATGGCGGCGGGCTACGCGCGCTCGACCGGCAAGGTGGGCGTGTTCATGGTGACCTCGGGTCCAGGCGCCACCAATTCCTTGACCCCGATCCGCGACTGCCAGGCCGACTCGGTCCCGGTGATCCTCATCTGCGGCCAGGTGCCGCGCGCCGCGATGGGCACCGACGCGTTCCAGGAAGCGCCGGTCTTCAACATCATGGCGGCCTGCGCGAAGCACGTCTTCCTCGTCACCGACGAAACCAAGATGGAGGAGACGATGCGGCGCGCCTTCGACATCGCGCGCAGCGGCCGTCCGGGTCCGGTCGTGATCGACGTCCCGAAGGACGTGCAGAACGCGACCGGGGTATTCAAAGGCGCCGGGCTCCTGCCCGTGCGCGGCTACCAGGAGCGCACCGACGCACTCGCCGAGACGCAGATCTCGCCGGCCAACGCCGAGGCGTTCTTCAAGCTGCTCGCGAAGTCCGAGCGTCCCCTCCTCTACTGCGGCGGCGGCGTCGTCAACGGCGAGGCCGCGCCCGAGCTCCGCGCCTTCGCCGAGCGCTTCGGCCTCCCGGTCGTCACGAGCCTCATGGGCATCGGCGCGATCGACACGACGAGCGAGCTCTCGCTCCAGATGCTCGGCATGCACGGCATGGCCTACGCCAACTACGCGGTCGAGGACTCCGACTTCCTCTTCGCGGTCGGCTCGCGCTTCGACGACCGCGTCGCCGGCAAGGTGAAGGAGTTCGCGCCGGGCGCGAAGATCGCGCACCTCGACATCGACGCGTCCGAGATCGGCAAGGTGAAGCACTTCGACTGGGCGCACGTCGCCGACGCGAAGCGCGCGCTGCCGCAGCTGATGCACGCGGGCGCCGGCTTCAAGAAGGACTTCCGGCGCTGGCGCGAGCACGTCGCGCGGCTGAAGCAGGAGCACGCCCTCGCGTACGACACCGAGTCGCCGGCGATCCAGACCGAGTACGTGCTCCAGCAACTGAACGAGATCACCAAGGGCGAAGCGATCGTCTCGACCGGCGTCGGCCAGCACCAGATGTGGGCGGCGCAGTACATCGACTTCAAGCACCCCCGCACGTTTCTCACCTCGGGCAGCATGGGCACCATGGGCTTCGGCCTCCCGGCGGCGATCGGGGCGCAGATCGCCAACCCGGACCGGCTCGTCATCGACGTCGACGGCGACGGCTCGATCCGCATGAACCTCGGCGACCTCGAGACGCTCACGACCTACGACATCCCCGTGAAGGTGCTGCTGCTCAACAACCTCGGCGACGGCATGGTCCGCCAGTGGCAGGACCTCTTCTACACGAGCCGCTACGCGGGGACGGACAAGAGCCTCCACAAGAAGGACTTCATCAAGGCGGCCGAAGCCGACGGCTTCCCGTTCGCGCGCCGCGTCTCCGAGAAAAAAGACGTGCGGGCGGCGCTCGAGGCGTTCTGCAGCGCCAAGGGCCCCGCCTTCCTCGAGGTCATGACCGATCCGCAAGGGCACGTGTACCCGATGGTCGGGCCGGGGATGGGATACCGGGAGATGATCACGGGCAAGTGGATCCCGAGCCGGGCGCACCCCACGGACGAACCCGAGGGCGGGGGGAAGCCGACCGGCTACTTCTGATCGCGCCCTCCGGCTGCTAATGCTGCGGGGGTCGGTAGTCCGGGGGGGTGTGGAGCAGCCAGCGGAAGCGCCCCCGTCTCGCTCGGCGGGCCGCATCGCGTCTCGGTCTGGTGGATGACGATCGTTCGTCAACGCGGTCGCCCGATGGCCAGGCAAGACTACGGGAGCTCATCCACGATCACCCGCGGGTACAGCGGGGAATCGTCGTCTACCTACCCTCCGCCGTCGTCTTCGTCGACGTTCTCGTCGTCGCTTGCAAGCTCGTGCGCGTCCTCGGTCGTCTCCATGCGCTCGTGGCTCCCGGCCGCGAGGCGCGCGAACCACCCGCCGGACGCGATCAGCTCGGCCGGCGTGCCCTGCGTCACGACCACGCCCGCGTCGAGCACGAGCACTCGGTCGGCGTCCTGCACCATCGAGTAGCGGTGCGCGATCACGAGCGTCGTCGAGCCGCGCCGCATGCCGTCGAGCGCCGCCTTCACGTCGAGCTCGGTCGCGTAGTCGAGATTGGCCGTCGCCTCGTCGAGAATCAGGATGCGCGGGCGCGACACGAACGCACGCGCGATCTGCAGACGCTGCCGTTCGCCAACCGAGAGGCCGACCCCGCCCTCGCCGATCTCGGTCGCGAGGCCCTCGGGGAGACGGCCGAGCGCGGTCGCGAGCCCAGCCGCGTGCGCCGCCGCCGCGACTTCGGCGTCGCTCGCATCGGGCCGTTTGTAGCGGATGTTGTCGGCGAGCGTCCCGCGAAAGACGGCGCCGTCCGCCGAGACGACGCTCACCGCACGCCGGAGGCTCGCGGGGTCCACGTCGCGCAGCGGCTGCCCGTCGATCAAGATGTCGCCCACGGTCGGATCGTACAGGCGCAGGAGGAGATCGACGATGGTCGTCTTGCCCGCGCCCGACGGTCCGACGAGCGCGGTCACCATGCCGGGCTCGAGCACGCCGTCGATGCCGCGTAGCACCTCGCGTCCCGGGACGTACGCGAACCGGACGCCGCGGAACTCGACGCGGCCCGGTCCGTCGAGAAGCGCGCGGCCCTCCGGCTCGAGATCGGGCACGCGTCGGAGCACGAGTGCGCGGCTGAGCGAGACGGCGTGCTCCTGCAGCGTCTTCGCGAGCGTCGTGAGCGAGTCGATCGGGTCGTAGAGCGTATCGAGGTAGGTCACGAACATGACGACGTCGCCCGGCGTCAATTGATGCGCCAACACCCGCGTCCCGCCGTAGGCGAGAACGAGCGCCTGGCCGAGCCGCTGGATCGCCGACTGCAGGAAGAGATAGCGGTTCGCGAGCCGGTTGCGCTCGAGGTAGGTCGCGTAGGCGGCATTCGACGCCTCGGAGAACCGCGCCACCTCGCGCGCCTCGGCTCCGCTCAGCTTCACCGTCTTCACCGCGCCGAGCGCATCCCGCAGGCGCGACGATACGTCTTCCCAGAGACCGTAATAGCGCGGCAGGTTGGTCTCGAGGTCGGCCGTCGCCCGGCGCGCGATCAGGAGATAGGCGGGAACCGTCAGCAGGGCGACGAACGTGAGCTGCGCGCTCTGCGTGAACATGATCGCGAACGCGCCGAGCACGCGAAACGCTTCGGGCAAGATGTCCTTCGCGAAGGCCGTGACGATCGGCGTCACCTCGTCCGACTGGTCGATCTGCTTCGCGAGCGCGCCGCTCGCGTGACGAGCGAAGAACCCGAGTCGGAGATGCAGCACGCGCGCGAACGTCGAGCGGATGAAGTCCGCTTCGATGCGACTCGCCGCGGTCGCCGCGATGTTGTCGGCGAAGACCTCGAGGAGCTGCGCGGCGAGCCCGGTCACGAACAAGAGCGCCACGGCCCAGAGGAGCGTCGTGAACATCTGCGTCGGCGTACGCGGCGCGACGTGGCCGCGGCGATGCGGCTGGCGCGTCCGCTTCATCTTCTTCGCGTGCGGGGTCGCTTCGGGGTGAGCGGCTCGCACGGACCGCTGCGACCGCGCCGCTGGCTTGGAGACGACCGCCCCGGTGTCCTCGTCGGCAACCGCGGCGCGTCCGACGAACACGCCGGCGATGTCGTTCACCGCGACGCGATAGATGAGCGGCTCGCAGAGGGTCGCGCCAGCGCCGAGCGCGGCCAGCACCGTGACGGCGACGAAACGGCCCATCTGCGGACGGGAGAGATTCCAGAGCGTCCGCCAGGGCCGCTCGTCCTCGATCGGAGCGACCGACCCGTCATCGGCCGCGGCCGTCACACGCGGCATACGTGCCTGTGCACCTCGGCGGTGAGCGTCTCGATCCGCGCGGTCAGCTCCTGCGTCGCCCGCGTGAGCTTGGTGTTGGCCTCGAGGAGCTCGAGGATCTGCGCGGCCTGCGTCATCGCGAGCTCCTGGCGTTCGAGACTCGCCGCCGCGAGCGCTTCGCGATGCTGCGCGTCGGCATCCGCGTGCGCTTTGTCCCGATCGGCTTGCCGCGTCTGGGCGAGCAGGATCAGAGGTGCCGCGTACGCCGCCTGGGTGCTAAACGCCAGATTCAGCAGGATGAACGGATAGACGTCGAACTGGGTCACGCCGGCCATGTTGACCCCGATCCAGACCGCGACGATCACGGTCTGAGCGATGAGGAACACGGGAGTCCCGAAGAACCGCGCAAAGCCTTCGGCCTTGAGGCCGAACCAGTCGCTCCCGAAGGCCGACGCCAGATGACGATGCGGAAGATGGAAGCGCACGTGATGATCGGTCCGTCGCGAAGCGAGATCGGTGGTGCTCATGGTGTTTCTCCTCTCGTCTTGAGGGGGCGCTGCGGCAAACGGCAATACAGGTCCGACCGCCTGACAACGGGTACTCCGTCAACTCGCCCGTGCGAAAAGCCCGGTAGAGATTCTCATCACCTGAGCGTGAGGCACTCTGCCACCATGTGGTGGTGGCCAGCCGGTTCATCCCATCTATCGCCTCAGAGCGGCAACAGGTCATCGCTCCAGAGCCGGTGCGCGAACGTCCGCGCGGGGAGGATCTCGATGCCGTCGTCCGTCGTGCGGGCACGCGTGTCCAGGCTCACGACCAGGCGGCACCGGGGCCGCTGATCGACGGCGAGCGCGCGCAGTCCGCGAAGATGGTCCGCGTGAACCTTGCGGGTCGCCTTTGCCTCGATCGCGACCCGCGCGTCGTCCACCAGGAAGTCGACCTCGATGCCGCTCGCCAGGCGCCAATAGCTGAGCTCGAACGCGAAGCCCCGATACGCGCGGTAGGCAGAGAGCTCGTGGAAGACCCAGTTCTCGAATGCCGAGCCGAAGAGCTCGCTTCCGGGCACCAGCGGCCCTCTGCGTGCCAAATGGTTTACGAGTCCGACGATCGGACGCGGCGGGTAAGCCCGCCGCGTCCGGCCGCGGACGTTTCAGTCGGCCTTGTCCTTGAACTGCCCCGGAGGGCCCGCCGTGTTCTTCGAGGCCGGTGCGCTGTAGACGGCTTCCCAGCAGAGACCGCTCGTCGTGTTGTGCAGCTGCACCGTGACCGGCTGCGTGATGGGGTACGTGGGGTCGTCGAGCGGCGTCCCCTTCGCTTTCAGCTGGATGCTCGCCTTGCCTGCCGCAAGGCCTTCCTTGAGCTTCAGCTGCTCGACACCGTCGGGCGTGAGGTCCTTGTCCTTGTAGTCGAAGCCTTTGGGCTTGTCCTTCCAGCACGGCTTCGGATTCGACGTCCCGCACAGACCTCCCGCCGGGATAAGCGCGTCGACGATCACGGTGGGCGTCCCGTCGTAGATGCAGAGTTGGTAGCTCGTGGTCGTAACGGGGCTCCCGAAGTCGGCCTTGGTGGTGATGGAGCCCTTGCTCCATTTCCATTGCAGCTGATCCTTGGTGTCGGGGCTCTTGTCTTTGAGCGCCAGCTGCGCCTTTTGACCGACCGACGGAGTTCGGCAACCGGCAACCGGCAAGGCGGCGCACGTAGGAGTCGAAGTGACGGTCGGCGTCGCCGTCGGCCCCCCCGGCGTGGAGGTGGCGGAGGCCGTCGGCGTCGCGGTGGCGGAGACGGTCGGTGTCGTGGTCGGCGTCGGTGTCGCGGTCGGCGTCGGAGTGGACGGCGGCGCGAAGGCCGGCCCGACATCGAGTGCGTCGAGGTTGTCGTCGATGGCGCCGAACGGGTTGGCGATGCAGCCGAGCGCGGTGCCGCTCCAGAGCTCCATGTTGACGGCCGGCACCATGACGCAGGCAGCCCCGGGAGCCCCGAGCATGGTGCCTTCGGTCAGGATGTCGCCCGGACCGATGGGGAAACCGAAGAGCGGACCTGGACACGGATTCGGCGCCCCGACGATCGCGGAGGCGGCCGTCACCGAGAAGAGCGCCACGTCGCCCGCGACGGGGGTGAAGACGAGCGGCGCGCCGTCGGCATCGAAGACGATGAGCGCGTCGAGATCGTCGCTCCCCGGTCCCCCGATCATGTCGAGGCCGAGCGCGGGCGGTGCCGCGTAGATGCCGGCAAGGAATCCACCGCCGGTCACCATCACGTCGCTCGGCAAGAAGCCGGCACCGAATGCGGTCGGCGGATCGACCGAGAAATACACGGGAACGATGGGAACACCAGGCGGCGCCGACCAGGCGCCGGCCGCCGGAAAATCGAGGGCGTCGACGTCGTCGCCGGGCGGCGCCGGCTCGACGAGCGGACCGAGCGCGGGCGGCGCCGGAGGCAGCAGAAACGGCGGAGCGGGCATTCCGTTCCCGTCCGAGATCTGGAAATTCGGCATCGCGTAGGGCGCGAGGCCGGGCATCACCGGCGGCGGCGGACAGCCCGGGGCGCCGTAGCAGACGTCGAAGACGTCAGCGGCGGCATCGCTCAGTCCGGCAGCCTCGGAACCGACGTCGGGCGGAAAGAAGCCGGGCACGAGCGGCGTGCATCCGCCCGCATCACCGCTCGCCGCCGCATCGACTCCGATCTTGAGCGCGATCCCGACCGGCAGCGGGCCGGGGGGAAGCGGAAACAAGCCCGAGGAGAAGGCGTCGACGTCGCCCGGAGGTCCGGGCCAGCCGAGCCCGCAACCGGGAGGACCCATTGGTACGATGGAGACCGCACCCGGGCCGAGGATGTCGCCGGCCGGCGAGAATACCGGCCCGCATGCGGCGCCGGGGATCGGCAGGGTCGGTGAGCCGGGGGCCAGCGAGAACGTCTGGGCGCCGGAATCCTGGAACGGGATCAGCAGCATCGCCAGTACGGCGAGCGCCATACGAACGAGGGATCGCATCGCGTCCTCCTTCGACTGCCTGAACGGCGTCAGCAGAGATGGATCGGCGAAAGACGATTCGGCGCTAGCACCGTCGGTTCGCGACCGTCAATGACGAACGAGGGCCTCCGGAGCCGGTTGGGAAGCGAGGTTCGAGCCGCACCGACCGCGGCCGGCGGCCACCTCGGGTTACGAGGCGCTGCCGGGGGTGGCCGTGCTCTGGCCTACCAGCACCTTCCGCACCAAGGAGTGGAGGAATCCGTAGAATGCCGCAGCCCATGCGCCCAACGCCACGTAAATGAAAAAGCGGGGTATGGGCATCAGGAACTTGAGATCCATGGCCTCCGCCATCTCATACGTGGCCGCCGTGTACATGCCGAGCGGGAACACGGCCCCCCAGTAGAGCGGATCATAGGTGAGCGGGAACCGCTTGTAGCCGTGCCGCCAGACCGCGAGGACGAAGAGCATGGGCACCCACCAGGTGCCGGTGACCCAATAGAAGATGGTGAACCCCTTGAGGAAGGGAAGAGTGGAAAGCAGGAAGGGCGCATGGGGGGTGTTGAGGATGAGCAGCGATCCGGCCAGGGTGGAAATGGCCATGGCGCCCATGTTGATCCAATAGGGCGGGGTGAGGTCGTCGGGGCTGAACTTGAAGAAGGTGTAGCGGTAGAAGATCAGGGAGATCATCCAGATGTACAGCATGCCGCCCCAGAGCCACATGGCCAGGCTGAAGAAGTTCAGGATCAGCTTGTGGTCCACGTAATGTACGGATAGCTGGGCGCTCAGCACGGCCAGGCTCTGCGTGGACACCACCGACAGCAGCCAGGCGCCATTGATCCCTTCGGCGAACTCGGGCTTCTCCCCTTTGATGGTGAGGTTGGTGAACACCGTGTACGTGATCACCGTCCAGAGCAGCACGGCCATGACCCACAGGGTCATGGCGACCTGGTAGTTCCTTTCCAGCAGGATGAACTGCGCGCCCAGCACCGCCGTGGCGGTAGGAGCCGTGAAGAAGCCCATGCCGCGCAGGTGGTCGAAGAGGTCCATCGTCACCCGGCTCGGGAAAGCGATCAGCCGGATGATGTTGAGGGCGCAGAGCACGAGGTAGAAGAAGATGTTGGCCGCAAACATGGGATAGGCGATCCTGGAAAACCCCATGAAATGAGCGGCGCTGCTCACCACACCCGTGGCCATCACCATGGCGAAGTAGGCGGGGGACAGATCGCGGACGGCGTCGAACAGGCGCTGCTTCATCAGGCGCGGTCCGATGAGGGCGTCCGGCCCTTGGCGAGCTCGTTACGACGTGGCGGCCGGCCCTGACACACGGTCCATCCTCGTGATGGTGTCGCGCATCCAGATCAACGCGGCCGCGCCCACGACGAAAAGGAGGGCCCAGCAGGTGGTCCAGACGCCGGTGGCATCCAGCAGGTAGCCGAACAGGATGGGGTTGACGAAGCCTCCAAGGCCGCCGAGCACGCCCACGATGCCGCCCACCGTCCCGACGTCATCGGAGTAGTAGGTGGAGATGTGCTTGTACACGGCGCCGCCACCGATGCCCATCATGGCACCGATCAGGAAGACCAGCGCGGAGAAGATCCAACGGTTCGCCTGGAAGTAGATGTGGGTGGTGCCTTTGGCCAGCAGGTCGCCCTTACCCACCCGGTCGCCCACACGCACCTGCGGCTCCTGCCGCACCGACGTGGACGGCATCGGCAGGAACCCTTCCTCGTCGTGATGGATGCCGAAGCGGATGTCCACCTCTTCGGCGGTCATCAAGGCATAGACGACCCGGTCTTGCGGGTCGGCCTCGTTGGCCACCGTGATCTCGCTCACCGAAATCGCCTGCACGATGCCAGATCGGGAGGCCATGATGCCCCTGCCCGGCGTTTGCAGCTCCACACGCGGCGGCAGCAGGAACAGCAAGCCCACCAGGCAAACGCCGAACACCCAGTAAAGCACGACGCGCGCCCCGAACTTGTCCGACAGAACGCCGCCCGCGATGCGCAACAGTCCCGCCGGCAGGTTGAATGCCGTGGTCATCAATCCGGCGGTGACGAGCGAGAGCGAATACACGTTCACGTAGTACGGGATCAGCCATTGGGAGAGCGCCACGAAGCCGCCGAAGACGAAGAAATAGTACAGGCCGAAGCGCCAGACCCTCAGCGTCCTCAGCGGCCGAATGCTCTGACCGAAGGACCTGACCGTCGTGGGAACCTTGTTCCGCGCGAAAAGCAGCAGGGCGACCGCCGTGATCACCAACAGGCCCGCGTACAACTGCGGCAGCTTCCGCCAGCCTTCCAGGGCCGTGTTGCCGTCGGTCAGCCAGCTCAGGATCCGCGGTGCGAACAAGGTGGTGAGCGCGGCCCCCACGTTCCCCGCCGCAAAAATGCCCAATGCCGTGCCCTGCTTCTCCTTGGGGTACCAGAGCACGACGTACGCGACACCCGCCGCAAAGATGCTGCCCGTCAGGCCGAAGGCGAAGCTCAGTCCCAGGAAGGCGCCATAGCTGTCGGCCCAGGACAGGAGATACAAGGGCACCGCGCTCAGCAACAGGATCGCGATCATCACCCACTTGCCGCCGAACTTGTCGGTCAGGATTCCCACCGGCAGGCGCAGCACGGAACCGACCAGCACGGGCACACCGAGCAACCAGCCCGAACGTACCGGGGTCCAGTTGAAGATGCCGTTGTTCGTGAGGTACGTGACCAGCACACCATTGATCATCCACGCGGCAAAGCTGACGGTGAACGCCAGCGTGCTCAGCAGCAGCATGCGGTGGGAAGTATTTCCGGTCGCTTGTTCCATGATCATATGGGTCCCGGTCCAGGAGTGAGCCTGTCTTCACCCCTGGGAAGGCCTGCTCGGCGTTGGGCCAAGAGCGGCATCTGCCAATGGCGCCCGAGCCGCCTCTGGTCCTGATCGGACGACGTCACCCCGCCGGACACTGATCGCAGTCGTCGTATCGCGAGCCGGGGCGGGCGCGCCGGTCCCCACCGTGCGCGCGCCGCTCGCTCAGTGACGCGCGCGCACACTCGCCGGTCAGTTGTTCCTGGGGCGCGCCTTGCTCC
Organism: Deltaproteobacteria bacterium; assembly: GCA_020848745.1. Lineage (NCBI taxonomy): Bacteria > Pseudomonadati > Myxococcota > Myxococcia > Deltaproteobacteria bacterium. The sequence goes on from JADLHM010000028.1 coordinate 10,417, forward strand.
ACTCGGTCGAGGGGCTGCGGATCGCCCTTCGCTCCCAGTTCCACATGACCTGCTGGTACGGGCGGGCCAGGTAATGCAGGGGCACGACGAGGAAGTGCATGAGCCGCGTGAACGGCACGAGGAAGAGGATCAAGAACGCGCCGAAGATGTGGAGCTTGATCTCCCACGGCAGCGCGTAGACCGCGGTGGTCTCGGGCTGGAACCTGATGAGCGACCACAGGTAGGGCGAGAGGTCCGACGCGAACCACGACGAGCCCCAGCGGAACATGACGGCGACCCAGCACCCGAGGGCGACCTGACCGAGCAGGAGGAGCTCGACGACGTAGTCCATGGCGGTCGTCACCGAGACGACGCGCCGCTCCGTCACGCGGCGATGGAGCAAGAGCAGCAGGCTCATGAGCACGCTGATCCCGAACACGAACGCCGTCACCTCGAGGATGATCAGCCGCAGCGGATTGGCGTTCCACGCGAGCGTCAGCTCTGGAAGCAGAAACGCCGAGAGATGCCCGAAGAACAGAACGAGCATGCCGATGTGGAACGGAACGACGCCCCAGAACAGCTTTCGCCCCTCGAGGAACTGCGAGGAGAGCGACGAGACCTTGAACCCCGCTCGGTAGTAGCGGTACGTGGCGCCGACGATGAAGACGAACGCGGCGATGTAAGGCCAGGCGATGAACACGAAGGCGTTGAGCACGTTCACGGCGTCCTCCCGATGGGGCGATAGCCTTCCCCTCTCGCTTCGATCTCGAGCTCCATCTTGATGGCGCTCAGAAAATCGCGACTCTTTTCAGGCAACGGACTCTCGATGATCTCGAAATCATGGCGTACGCTCTCGAGGAGCGCGCGAAGCGCATGCTGGTACATGGCCACGCGCTCCGACGCTTCGATCAGCGTCTTGTAGTGCTTCTTGTACAGGGCATCACGCGCGACCATCCGCTCCGTCGCGAATTCGCACAGCATCTTCTCGAGGCACGGGTAGACGACCATCGAAACGAGCTCCGTGACGGCGGCGTCGTCCTCCCAGCGCGCGAGGAGGCGGAGGACGTTCGACAGATGGTCGGAGAGCTCGTTGCCGAGCTCGACCTCCACGTCGCGCAGCTCGCGGTTCAAGTTCACGAGCAGCTCTCCGCGCTTGTAGTCGTCGCCGAACGCGACGTAGCCGACGTGGAGCGTGGTGATCGACTGGATCTCGAACGATCGGGTGAACACCTCCTGGAGATCGTCGAGCTCCTCGTCGTTCAGCGAGGTGGTGGTGCCGAGCTGCTCCGCGAAGACCGCGAGCGGCGCTGCGGCCTCCGGGCAGGACGCGGCGAGCATCGCGCGGAGCTCCATGACCCCGAGCGGCAGCTCCGCCGTGGGGTACGCGAACACGTCGGCGAACAGATCGTAGTGCCGACGCTTCACAATCCCCGCTCCGCCGTGTCGGCCTTGAAGCCGAAGCCGATGTTGCCCTTCACGTCGCCGGTGAACTCCATCATCTCGATCGCCTGCTCGCGGTGCGCGGCCGGGATGACGAACCGATCGTTGAACTTCGCGAGAGCGGAGAGGTAGTAGATGTCTTCGGCCTCGGCGGCGGTGAGCCCGGCTTCCTTGAGGGCCTGGTCCGCGCGCTGGTCGGAGATGTCGCCCACGGTGACGCGCCGCCGATGGATGCGGACGGCCATGAGCTTGAGCAGCCGGACCTTGACCGCCTCCGTGTCGCCCGCGGAAAACAGGCTCGCGAGGTACTTCAGCGGCAGGCGCGCGTCCGCGATCGTCCCGAAGAGCTCGGTCGTGCTCGTGTCGTACACCCAGTTGTCGGGCCAGTGCTTCGCGATGTCGTGCATCTTCTCGGATTGCTCCGTGTGATCGACGGTCTTGACCGAGGCCATGACGGGCAGGAGCGGGGGAACGTAGAAGAGCATCGGCAGCGTGCGGAACTCGGGGTGCAGCGGCAGCGCCATGCCCCACTTCTTCACGTACTTGTACGTCGGCGAGTACTGGGCCGCGTCGAGCGTCGAGTCGGCGATGCCGTTGGCCTTCGCCGCCGCGATGACCTTGGGGTCGAACGGGTCGAGGATCATGTCGAGCTGCGCCTGGACCAGATCCTGCTCATTCGCCGACGCCACCGCGTGGATGCGATCGGCGTCGTAGAGCATCACGCCGAGGTAGCGAATGCGCCCGACGCAGGAGTGCATGCACGCCGGCGCGTAGCCGGCTTCGATGCGCGGGTAGCAGAGAATGCATTTCTCCGATTTGCCCGTGCTCCAGTTGTAAAACGTCTTCTTGTAGGGGCACGCCGTGACGCACATGCGCCAGCCGCGGCACACCAACTGGTCGATGAGGACGATCCCGTCCTCGCCGCGCTTGTAGATGGCGCCCGACGGACAGGCGGCGACGCATCCCGGGTTGAGACAGTGGTTGCAGATGCGGGGCAAGTAGAAGAACGCGATGCGCTCGAGCTCGAACATGGCGTCACGCTCGGCCGGCGTGAGCGCCTCCAGGTTCGGATCGTTGCGCGCGTAGTCCGGAGAGCCGCCGAGATCATCGTCCCAGTTCGGCCCCATCTTGATGTCCATCGGCTTGCCGGTGATCATCGAGATGGGCCGCGCGGTCGGCTGATCGTTCCCGGCGCGCGCCTCGATCAGATCGAGATACTTGTACGTGAAGGGCTCGTAGTAGTCGTCGATGACCGGTAGGTGCGGGTTGTAGAAGATGTTCGAGAGCCCCTTCCGCTTGCCCGCGCCCCTGAGCGCGATCCCGTCGCCGTCCTTCTCCCATCCCCCCTGGTAGATCCGCTGATCTTCCCATTTGGTCGGAAACCCCGTGCCGGGCTTGGTCTCGACGTTGTTCCACCACATGTACTCGGCGCCCTTGCGGTCGGTCCAGATGTTCTTGCAGGCGATCGAACAGGTATGACAGCCGATACACTTGTCGAGGTGGAACACCATCGAGATCTGCGAACGCACATCCATCTTCGTTTCTCCTTATTCGCGAACTCTCGCCGGTGAGCTCAGAAGACGACCTTGTTCATGCGTTTCACGATGACGTGCGTGTCGCGCTGCGGAGCGATCGGTCCCCAGTAATTGAAGTGGTAGCTGAACTGCCCATATCCCCCGTTCAGGAAGTTGGGCTTCAGATGCACGCGGGTGAAGCTGTTGTGCCCGCCGGCGCGGCGGTTGCCGCGGACCTGGGACTTCGGGATGCCCACGGTGCGCTCGGGGACGTGATAGACGATGCACACGCCCTTCGGGATGCGCGCGCTCACGGCCGCGCGGGTGCAGTAGACGCCGTGGTCGTTGAAGACCTCGACCCAGTCGTTGTCCTGGATGCCGAGCGCCTCCGCGTCGACCTCGCTGATCCAGCACGGCTCACACCCTCGCGACAGCGTGAGCATGCGGTGGTTTTCCATGTAGGTCGAGTGGATGTGCCACTTCCCGTGCGGCGTGAGGCAGTTCAGGATGCGCGCGTCGCCGCTCTTGAGCGTCTCCTTCAGATCGCCGTACGCTTCGGGCTTGGGCGAGGGCTTGTACGTCGGGAGGTGCTCGCCGTACGCGATGTACATCTCGTGATCGAGATAGAAGTGCTGCCGCCCGGTGAGGGTGCGCCAGGGCACGAGCTTCTCGACGTTGTACGTGAACGCGGAGTACGCACGCCCCTTGGTCATCACGCCCGACCAGAGCGGCGACGTGGTGTAGCGCCGCGGCTGCGCTTGGAGATCCGCGTAGGTGACCCGGAAATCCGCCATCCCCGCGCCGAGGTCGACGAGCGACAGGCTCGTCTTCTTTTCCATGTTCTCGTAGGCGCGGACGTTGAGCTTCCCGTTGGTCAAGGTGGAGAGGTGGAGCACCGCGTTGGCCGCGGACTCGTCCTCGCGGAGCGAAGGCAGGACCTTGCCGTCACGACGCTCCTTGGGGAAGTGGTTCGACGCGATCATCTCGTCGTAAGCGTCGGTGCATTGGTAGTGATTGCCGTGCGCGCCGAGGCCCGCCGTGCGGATGCGCTCGCCGAGTGTGATGAACTTCTCGTACAGCTTCGTGTAGTCGCGCTCCTCGATGACGAGGTTGTGCGTCGTCTTGCCGGGAACCGGCTTGCATTCGCCGACGTACCAGTCCTTCACCGTCGGCTGGGCGATCTCGCCGGCCGAGTCGTGTGAGAGCGGTGTCGCAACGACGTCCTTGTGGGTGCCCGGGAAGTACTTGGCCGCGGCCTCGCTCGTGAACTTCGCGAGGTCACGGAAGATGTTCCAGTCGCTCTTCGACTCCCACACCGGCGGGACCGCCGCCGAGAGCGGATGGATGAACGAGTGCAGGTCCGTCGAGTTGAGATCCGCCTTCTCGTACCAGGAGGCGGCGGGCAACACGATGTCCGAGTAGAGCGCCGACGAGTCCATGCGAAAGTTGAGGTCGACGACGAGGTCCATCTTCCCGATGGGCGCCACGTCGTGCCACTTCACCTCGGTCGGGTGATCCTCGGAGTCCTTGCCGATCGCGTTCGAGTGGGTGCCGAGGTAGTGCTTGAGGCAGTATTCGTGGCCCTTCATGCTCGCCAGGATCGCGTTGCCGCGCCAGATGTACCAAACACGCGGGTGGTTCTCGGGCGCCTCCGGATCGCTGATCGAGTATGTCAGCTTCTTCGACTCGAGTTTCTCGAGGACGTACTTCTTGACCCCATCGGCGTCGGCGGCGCCGGCCTGTGCGGCCTCGTTGCAGAGCTCGAGCGAGCTCTGCGCAAACTGCGGGTAGTAGGGCATCCACCCGAGGCGCACCGCCTTGAAGATCGTGTCGGCCGTGTGCATGCGCGTCCACTCGTTGTCGTGGACGGTGTTGTACCTGGAGAACTGGCCGTCGTAGCGGTACTGGCAGGTGTTGATGTAGTGCCAGAGCGGCGACTGCTGGAGTCGAGACGCGCCGTGGTAGTCCTTGGCGAACGCGATCGCGCCCCACGAGTCCGAGGGCGCGAGCTTCTCCTGGCCGACGTAGTGGTTGAGGCCGCCGCCGTTCTTGCCCACGCAGCCGGTGAGCATGAGCGCCATGGCGCCGGCGCGGTACATCAGGTTCGCGTGGTACCAGTGGTTGATGCCGGCGCCGATGATGATCATGCATTTGCCGCCCGTCTTGGCGGCGGTGTTCGCCCACTCGCGAGCGAACTGGAGGAGCGTCTTCGAGTCGACCCCGGTGAAGAGCTCCTGCCACGCCGGCGTGTAGGCCGCGTCCTTGTCCGCGTAGCTCGTCGGATAGGCGCCGGGCAGGCCGCGGTCGACGCCGTACTGCGCCATGATGAGGTCGTAGACCGTGGCGACGACGATGGTGGAGCCGTCCGCCGCCGTGATCTCCTTGGCCGGGACGCCGCGCGCCACGGTCCTGTCGAGGCCCCACTCGGTGAACTCCGTCTGGACAATCTTGTCGGTCGCGCCGAGGAGCGTGAGCACCGGGTCGTACGGCTTGTCGTCGGCCAGGTTCTCGAACTTCATGTTCCAATTGCCGGGCTTCTCCGCCCAGCGCGCGCCCACGCTGCCCTTCGGCACCACGAACGCGCCGGTCTTGGCGTCGATGTTGACGAAGTTCCACTCCGGGTTCGCGATGTCCTTGTACTCGGGGAGCTCGCCGGCTCGGAGCAGCCGCCCCGGGATGTATGCCCCGCCCTTCTTCTCGAGCTTCACCAGGTACGGGCTGTCCGTGTACTGCTTGACGTAGTCGAGGAAGAACTGCGTCTTGGCGTCGTGGTGGAACTCCTTCAGGATCACGTGCGTCGTCGCCATCCAGAAGGCGCCGTCACCGCCGGCATGGATGGGCACCCACTGGTCGGCGTACTTCGAGACCTGGCTGAAGTCCGGCGCGAAGACGACCGCCTTCGTGCCGTTGGTGCGCGACTCCGCGAAGAAATGACAGTCGGGTGTGCGCGTCATGTTGAGACACGCGCCCATGTCGGCGATCATCTTCGCGTTGTACCAGTCGGCGCTCTCGCAGACGTCGGTCTGCTCGCCCCAGATCTCGGGAAACGCGGTCGGCAGATCGCAGTACCAGTCGTAGAACGACAGGTTCACGCCGCCGAAGAGCTGTAAGAAGCGCCCGCCGGCCGCGTAGCTGAGCATCGACATCGCGGGAATCGGCGAGAATCCGATGACGCGATCGGGCCCGTATTTCTTCGCCGTGTAGATGTTGGCGACGGACATGATCTCCATGCACTCGGCCCACGTCGCACGCCGGAAGCCGCCCTTGCCGCGCGCCTTCTGGTAGGCGGCGCGCTGCTCCTCGTCGGCCTGCAGCGCCTCCCAGGCCTTCATCGGGTCCCCGGTCTCGCGCTTCTTCGCGCGATAGGCGTCGACGAGCGCGCTACGGATGAGCGGGTATTTGATGCGGAGAGGGCTGTAGAGGTACCAGGAATACGAAATGCCGCGCTGGCAGCCGCGGGGCTCGTACGGCGGCAGCGAATCCTCGAGCAAGGGGTAGTCGATCTGCTGGGTTTCCCACGTGACGATCCCGTCCTTCACGTGGATCTGCCAGGAGCAACCGCCGGTACAGTTCACGCCGTGCGTGCTTCGCACGACGCGATCGTGCTGGAAGCGATTGCGGTAGAACTCCTCCCACTTCCGGGTTTCGGGAGCAATGATGTCTTTGATCCAACCCATGGTCTGGCTCCTTAAGAATGGCCTAGATGACTTCGGAGGGAGGCGGGGCGAGGAGGGTCACTTCGACGCCACCTGACGGTCGTAGATGGATTGGTTCACGGAATCGCGCTTCCGTTTGCGCCAGACCATCGAGTAACAACCAGCGAGGAACAGGGCCCCTCCGACGCCGCCGCCGAACAGCTTGATACCCGTGTCACGCGGCATGTGATCCTTCTGCCCCTCGTTCGCCTTCTCGAGGAATCCGACGAGCGCGTTCGTCTCCGCCGGGAGCAGGGGCCGGCCGTCGTACGCCTTCTGCATGACCGGGAACGGCGGGCTGCCGAGGATCGCGCGGACGCCGCCGCCGCCGAGCTTCGTGAACACCGTCGTGAGCTGCGTCGCGAGCACTCCGCCGCTGATGATCGCGTCGTTCGTGACGTCGTGACAGGAGTTGCACGATGGGCCGCCGTTGGCGAGGCGCTCCGTCCCGACGAACAGCCGCTGTCCGAGGACGACCTCCTCGGGCGTCGCCTTCGGGAATTCCGAAGCAGGCGCGGCTGCGGCTGCGGCCGCCCCTCCGTCCGTGTACTCGATGACGCTCTTCACCTCGGCCGCGGTCAGCGTCTGGTCCGGCATCTGGATCTTGTATTCGTCGAGGAGCTTGGCCGCCTCGGGATCGCCCGCTGCGATCATCGCCTGCGACGACTGCACGAACTTGATGATCCATTCCTCGGAGCGCCGCCCGGACACGCCCTTCAAGTCCGGGCCGACGCGCCGACCGCCGCCGACCGTGTGGCACGCGATGCAGCGCGTTTGAAAGATCTGCTCCCCCGACTCGGCCCGGGCCGTTTCAGGCAGAAGCAGGCCAAGCGCCAGCGCGGCGCACATGAGGTTCCTGACGAGATGTTCGATGGGCTTTCGCATGAGATCTCCGCTCCTGATTCCCATTCCGCTCACCCGGCCTTCACCACCGGCGGCCTTCGCGGCTTCGTCCCGACCCCGGGCGCTTCTCCCGCAGGCGCCGCTTCCATGGGTGCTCCGACCAGGGGCTCTCCCTCTCCCTCCGGCAGGTGCCGCTCGCACCAGGCGGAGAGGGCGCCGAGCAGCGCCTCCTCGGAGGCGGCGGCGCCGGCAGGAAGCGCGTGCATGATGTCGAGGCCGACGGGGAACCACCCCTTCACCACGGCGACGAAGAGTGCCCGCCGGGCGTCGGGAGAGGCGTCCGCCTTGTCGATGTGAGCGGAGAGCACCTCCGAGAGCTGGTCTTCGACGCGCTGCAGCCCCATGGCGATCTCGTCGCGATCGAGGCGCTCCTCGGCTTCGAGGCGATAGGCCCAGCGCGACAGGTCGACGTTCGTACCGTGATCGCTGCCGTACGAGCAGATCATCTTCCGAAGCAGCCCCGGCTCCCCGCTCACGCCCGCGAGCGTCCCGGCGAGCCCCTTGCCGAGCTCGGTCCACATGACGAGCGCGTTCATCGGCTCGCGCGTCTTCCGATCGTCAGCCAGGCAGCGCAGCAGCGTGTCGCGTACCGCCGTCGCCGTCGGGTCCAGAGATACGTCGGTCATCCTTCGAATCCTCCGACTTTCGACAGACCGTTCTCACAGCGCGAGTGCCCAACGTATGAGCCGCTCACATTGATAAGAATCTCTACGCAGGTCGATAAGAATCTCTACACGGCCTTTCGCGCCGGCGAGTTGACGTACTACACACTATCGAACGTTCGCGCGGACGCTCGCGTCTCTACTGCCCTTTGCCACAGGCGTCAACATCTCGTCTTCGCGCACGACGTGATCGCCGGCGAGCGAACGCGCGAGCGCCGTCGAGAGAGGTCGGAGAAAACATGTTCTCGATGCGGCCCATGCCTCCGAGTCACGGATGGTGCGCCGCGTTCGCGCGCGACGCAGGTCGATTTCGTAATTGACCGGGGCTCCGCCGACGTCGTACACGGCCTGACAGTCGCACACGGCCTTACAAGTGAGGCGCAAGCGTTCCGCACGTTCCAGTGTCGCGCCGCAGACGCGAGCATGAGCCTTCCAGACACGCCAAGTCCCGATCCGCAGCCGCGCGCCGATCGGCTCGACGCCGGCGCCATCACGCCCGGAAGGTTGCTCGGCACGGTTCTGCTATTCGTCGTTCTGGCCACGGCGGCCGGCGCAGCGACGACCCCCACCCCGACGCCGACATCCGCTCTCTCCCTTACCGTCGACGCCGCCGGGAGCGGTTGGGCCCTGGAGCCCATCTTCGGACTCGGAGTGCTCACCGGAACGTGGGAACAAGCCGACCTCGACGCGAACCTCTTCACCAACGTCCGACCCAACATGTGGCGGTTCTACGACCTCAATTTCTCCGCCCTCTTCCCGGCGACTCTCTTGCCTCCCGGTACGCCCACCGCAACGCAGTGGGCCTTCTTCGACTCCGAGATCCGGAGCATTGCTCGCAGGATCAAGGTCGTCAGGGACGCCGGAGCCACGGTCGGCGTCGATCCGGATCGCATGCCGCGGTGGTTGTCGTCCTGCGCCGAGAACGAAGGCACGCTGCCGCAGTTCACCTGGGAGTCTCCCCTGTGGGCGAACTGCGCACCGATCGATGACGCTCAGTGGTCCGCCCTCGTTCAACGGACGGTCGGCATCTTCGCGGAGGAGGGCGTCGCCGACTTCTACTGGGGCGTATGGAACGAACCCGAGTGGACGTTCTACGGGACGGAGGCGGAGTATCTGGACTTCTACCGGACCACCGCGCGAGCCGTGCGCATGGCGAATCCACAGGCTCGCGTCGGCGGCACCAACGACGTGAATCTCATGGTCCGGAAATGGCAGTACGCCAAGCACAACCCCGTGGTCGACTACGGGAGCCTCGTCCGGGCGCCGGAGCCGCTGATGAAGCGCCTGCTCGAAGTCGCCGGCCAGGAGCAACTGCCCCTCGATTTCGTCGACTGGCACTTCCCGACCACCGATCCGAGAAGCGACGCCCTCGATACGCAGGTGCGGCAAGCGAAAGACTGGCTCACCGCGAGCGGCCTGGATGAGAACACTCCCATCCGCATCGGCGAGTGGACCGTATCGGCTTGCGGGCAGGAGACCGCCGGCGAGCTGAGCGCGGCCTACGTCGTCGCGATGCTGAAGGAGATGGCGCGGCTCGGCATCTCCTTTCACAACCACACGTCGATGCGCGATCAGGACGGGTGGGCGGACCAGTGCTGGAGCCACGTCGGCCTGTTCTCACGGCAGGACAACCACCCCGTGGGCGTGGCGCGCGCCAAGTTCAACGCGTTTCGCCTCGTGAGCCGCCTCCTGCCCGAACGCTTGCCGGCGGCCGGCGACGACGCGTTCGTCGATGCCGTGGCCACCGCAGATCCGACCAGCGGCACGCTGGCCGTTCTGGTCGCCAACTACGTCAATCCGAGTCCGGGGCGCATCTATCAGATGGTACGCGACGAGCTGATCGATCGCGGCGTCGCCACGCCCGGGGAGCTCGCCGCGTTCGACGCCTGCGTCGCCCAGCAACGGGAGCTGGGGGCGGATCTCGAAGCGGCGTTCACGTACTGCGTCAGCCACCTGCCGCCTGCGCAGCAGCAGGCGATCGCCCCGGTGGTGACGGAGATCCAGGCGTGGATCGAAGAGCGCAAGACGACTCCGCAAACCATCACCCTGTCGATATCGGGAGTGACGGGCGGCGCCTACGACCAGACCCGCTACGCGATCGACTGGGAGCACGGTAACTCCTGCCGCTACAACAAGCGCACGGAACCGATACCGTCGTCGTTGGCGTGCGGCGAAGGCGGGGCCGTCGATCAGCGCTGGGCGCGAGTGCAGACTACCGCCGAGGGCGCTTTCGCGGACGAGTTGCGACGACGCAACTGGACCGTGAACGACCTGACGGTCGTCGAGGCCGGACTGCTCGCGACCTGTCAGCCGGAGACGGAACAGGGCCTGGACGCGTTCACGGCGTGCGTCGACCAGTGGTTCCTCGACCATCCCGACTCGTTCTCGAAGCCCGCTGCGCAGGCCACGGCGGACTTCTGGGCGGCCGTAGCGATCTATCGGCAGGCCATCGCGACGGAAGAGCGGCAGGCCGCGGCCGAGCTCAACGCTGCCCCGGAGGTGGGCATCGGTCCGGTGGAGCAGCGAAGGGTCATCCCGGCAGCAGGGCGCCTGGACGTGCAGGTCCCGCTGATCCCGAACGGCGTCGCGCTCGTCGAGCTGACACCGGCGGCAGCCGCTTCCACGTGGCTTCATGGCGGCAGGACGTTGCGGATGTCCGACCGCTCCGGACGGCGGCGCCTGGCCGTGACCTCGGCCGATCCGGGCATGGTCGTCCCATCACCGAGCGATCCGGCGGCTCCGTCTGCGGGCGGCGCCGTGCTTGAGATCGTCAACCCGACGACCGGGGAGCGCGACGCCTTCACGCTGCCGGCGGCGAACTGGAAAGGTCTGGGGAACCCCGCCGGCTCGAAGGGCTACCGGTACGCGGACAGCGCCGGCGCGGCCGGCCCGTGCAAGACCGTCGTGATTCAGAACGGCAAGCGGCTCCGCGCACGGTGCCAGGGGGCTGGCATCGACTTCTCTCTTGATGAAGCCGCGCAAGGCGGGCTCGGCGTCAAGCTCACGATCGGCAACGGCGACCGTTATTGCATGGCGTTCGGCGGCATCATCTCGAAGGACGAGCCGGGAACCTTCAAGGCCGCAGACGCCCCGGCACCCGCGGCGTGCCCCTGATCGACCGTACGCTTGCGCGCTATCGACGTGCTGCTCGAGATCTCCGGTCCGGATGCTGCCCGGCTGTACTCGATCACGCGAACCTGGGCATCTGATCCGGCGTCTGAACACACAGGCACGACGGAACCCACACGACGACCCGCGACCCCAAGGAGAAGCCCGATGACGATCGAAACGATGGATGGCACCCGGACCATCGACGTGACAGCCGACGGTTCCCGTGGATCGATCCGGTTGAACCGGCCCGAGAAACTGAATCCGTTGGGCACCACGACGTTGGAGGAGTTGGTTGCCGCGGCCCGCTGGCTCGACGACCGGCCCCACGTGAAAGTGGTCGTCGTCGGCGGCAACGGCCGGGCGTTCTCCGCCGGCGCCGATCTGGCCGCATTCGCCGGTGAAGGCGCCGCCACTCCGGCCGCTGGCGCCGGCGCAACGACTCGAAGCGCCGGACCTCGCGAAGCCGCCGACGCCGGCCGCCGGATGGCCGACGCGATCGAGGCCATGCGTGCGGTGACGATCGCCCGCTTGCACGGCCACTGCGTCGGCGGCGGACTGGTCCTCGCCGCGGCGTGCGACCTCCGCATCGCGGCGATCGGAACCCGCTTCTCCATCCCCGAAGTGGACCTCGGCATCCCGCTCGCCTGGGGTGGCATCCCCAGGCTGGTCCGTGAGATCGGACCGGCGCTGACGAAGGAGCTGGTCATGACCTGCCGGCCCTTCGATGCCGACGAAGCCCGGGCCGCGGGATTCCTCAACCGGGTAGTCCCCGACGCCGACCTCGACGACGCCGTCGAGGCTTTGGCGTCGGAGCTGACGACCAAGTCGGCCCTGACCCTCACCGCGACCAAGCGCCACACGAACGCCGTGACCGAGGGCATGGTCGGCACGGCTCGCGCCTGGAACGACGCCGACAGTCTGGTGACGGCACTGCACGACCCGGAGTCCCGAGAGGCTGCATTGGCCTACCTGGCTCGCGTCCGGCGCCGCTGAGCCCCGTAGCCGCGCGCGCCGTCCCCTGTCCGAAACGCGCCAGATTGCCGGCGCACAGCGCGACGGGGTCGCATCCTTCGCGAGCTGGGCGGCGTCGAGCCGCACGAACGTACCGTAGTGCCGACCCTCCGGCGCTGGTGGCTTCGTCACCCCCGGACGGGAACAGGGCCTCGGTACGGACCGAGTCGCGTACGCAACTGCACGAACGGCCCCGAGTCCCGCCCCGACACCCCGCGATGGTGCGGGATCACTCGAGCTCGAGCAGCAGGTTGTACTCGCGCCCGATGTCGAAGATGGTCGTCTTCTTCGGCTTCATCTTCGCGGCGAGCTGCTCGACCTCGCCCTTCGAGTAGAAGCGGATGTAGCAGCGGAAGAACGTGTAGCGGACGTAGCGCTGGGGCGTGAGAAGATGCCAGCGCTTCGGGATGCTCACGAACACGCGCCGCTTCGCCAGGCGGCAGAGCGCGCGGAGAGCGGCCTCGGGGTCCTTCTGGTAGTCGAAGAAGCCGATCGCGATGGCGTAGTCGAAGCTCTTTTCGGGCACCTGGTAGGTGAGCAGGTCGCCGAGCGCGAACCGGCAGACGCTGCCGACGCCCTCGGCCGTCGCCTTCTGGCGCGCCAGATCGAGCATGGTCGGGCTGAAGTCGATCCCGAGCACCTGCGACGCGCCCGCCTTGGCGGCCGGGATGGCGTAGCGACCACCGCCGCAACCCGCGTCGAAGAGCGAGCGCCCCTTCATCGGAGACAACGCTTCGAACGTCTTTTCGAAGCGGATCCGCATCTCCTTGCGCAGGCTCGTGTCGACGTAGCGGGCGAGCGCCCCCTTGCCGCCCTCGTCGTAGATGTGGTCGAAGTCGCGCGCGTAACCCTCGAAGAAGTCGCGCGCGCCGCCGTCGGCTCCGGTCACGGAGCGGTCCATGGATGCCGTTGCCATGCGGTGTGTGTACCGAAAAACCTCAAGAGCCGATAGCCCGGAATTCCCGGTCCCGGAGGGCTGAACCAGCGATCGCCGCGACGAGCACCCACGCGCCGGGCGCGATCCACTCGCCATAGCGGACCACGAGGGTCGTCGCCGTGCGCTCGGGTCGTACGGTGCCGACGAGGGTGGTCCGCTCGCCGACCCCGGTGCGCGCGACGAGGCGTCCGGTCGCGTCGATCACGGCCGAGATGCCGGTGTTGGTGGCGCGCACCTGCGAGCGGCGGGTCTCGATGCTGCGGAACGCGGCCCCCTGGAGGTGCAGCTCCGGTCCGGCGCCGAAGGCGAACCAGGAGTCGTTCGAGAGCGTGAGGATCACGTCGGCCCCGTCGGCGACGGCGGCGCGCGCGAGCGCCGGGTCGAGTACGTCGTAACAGATGAGGGGCGCCACCCCGAGCGACGCCCCGCCGCGGATCGGCACGGAGACGACGCGCGCCCCCGCCCCCGCCGACCACGTGCCGAGCCACGGCAGCCGGCTCCGCAGCCATCTCGAGTCGAGGAACGCCGGCACGCGCTCGGTCAGCGGGAACAGCGTGGCCTTTCGATAGATGCCCGCGACGGCGGGCGGGATGGCGGCGTTCTCACGACCGACCCCGCCCCGTCCGCCGCTCGCGCCCTCCACGGCCGGCGCGAGGAAGAACGCGGCGTTGAACTCGGCCACGCCGTCCGTGTCGTACGCGCCGAAGACGAGCGGGACGCCGGCGCGCGCTGCGAAGTCGACGATCTCGCGATCGAAAGCGGCGCCGTCCTCGCTCTTCGGCTTCCCGAAGGTCGTCGGGTAGACCGTCTCGGGCCAGACGAGGACGTCGAGATCGCCGCGCGCGAGGAGTGGCGCCGAGAGCGCGACGTGGGTGTCGAGGATCGTTCGCACCGTCTCGTACTTTCCAATCGTCGCCGCCATGCGGTCGTAGTGGCCGAGGTTCGCCTGCACGAGCCCGATCGTGACTCCGGGGTCCACCGCGTGCGCGTCGAGCGCGGCGACGCGCCAGGCTCCGTACACGGAGAGCAGCGCGACGACGCCGGCCGCGCAGGCCGCCGGCGCCGCGACCGCGCGGCTCGCGAGACGCGCGCCGGCCGCGCGCGCGCGAAGTGCCGCCCACGCGAGCTCGTTCACCGCGACCATCGCAAAGGTGAGCCCGGGAACGCCGCTCAGGTCGGCCGCCTGGCGCCACCAGAGCGAGCCGTAGAGCGGGTAGCCGAGCGTGTCGCCGAAGAGCTTCGGCGTCACCGACTCGGTCGCGACGAAGGTCGCGGCCGACATGAGCGCGACGGCGGCGACGGCGTTCGGACGGGCTCGTCGGAGCCACGTCCGCGCGAGCGCGACGGTCACGAACTGCGGTTGGAGGAGCGGCGATGCCGCCGTCAACACCACGAGCGGCACGAGCGGCGACGCCTCGGCGTAGTCGGCGATCGCCCACGCGAACCACCCGAAGACGGCGAGCTCGAAGGCGACCGCCATGGCGAGGCCCGCCGCGAACGCGGCGCGGAGCGAGCGTACGCCGTCGAGCACACGGAGGAAGGGCACGAGCCCGACCCACCCGAGCGCGAGCCAGGGCCACGCCGCGCTCGAGTAGAGCGCGTAGAGGACGGCCGACGCCACGATGGCGAGACCGGCCGAGGCCACCCGGCCGCGCGCACCGACGGCTCTCAATGGACGGGTTCGCCGGCCTTGCGCTCCGGCGGATGGAGCACGCGATCCGGATCCAGTCCCGGCGGCGCCATGTCGCGCGGCACCACGCGATCGTCGGGCACCCTCACGACCCGGCCGCGCCCGTCGAGGAACTCGTAGTCCGGGTGGAACATGAGGATCGCCGGCAGCGTCTCGCCGTCGTCGGTGGTCTGGTAGTGGCGCACGTAGCCCTCGGGCAGCGGGAAGCCCTCGGGCACGCTGAGGCCCGGCTTCGGCGGATCCGTGCCGGGAAGCCCGAAGGCGGCGATTCCGGTGTGGATCCCCTCCTCGCGAAGCGCGCGGATGGCGTCACCCGCGTCGAGCTCGCGCGGCGACGTCTCGGGCGCCGGCGCGGCCGC
Source organism: Deltaproteobacteria bacterium (assembly GCA_020848745.1). Taxonomy (NCBI): domain Bacteria; kingdom Pseudomonadati; phylum Myxococcota; class Myxococcia; species Deltaproteobacteria bacterium. The sequence goes on from JADLHM010000028.1 coordinate 25,718, forward strand.
GCCGCCGTGTCCCGTCCGTTCCTCGACCGGCGCCGCCACCACCCGCCGGGGGACGACCCGCTCCGCGCGCGGCGGCGCGGCGGCGGAGGGCACCGCCGCCACCGGGGACGCCACCGGCGCCTCGGTGCCGGCGGCGGCTGCGACGACCGGCGTGCTCGCCGCCGTCCCCGCAGCGCGGATCAACGCGACCGCGACGAGCGTCACGGCGATCGGGATCGCGACGGCGGCCGCGATCATCCACGGAAGCCGGCGCGTGCCGGCGGCGCGCACGATGCGGACGCCGTCGTCGTTCGCATGCGGCGATCGACTCTGAGACGCCATGCGGGACGGAAGCTATATACGAGAGCGGCATCGGGAGCGGCAAGCACGGAGCAGAAAAACGGCGCGGCCGCCGCGCAAGGCGCGCGACGGCCGCGTGAACGCGAACGACGGTCCCGCCGTTACGGCGTCGCCGGGTTGTTGACGCTGATCGCCCAGCCCATGCGGTCGTGGCCGTTCTGGTTCCAGGCGGGGTTCTTGCCGCCGACGATCTGCGCGTCGGTGAAGTACGAGGCGCTCGTGCCCGAGCCCGTGCCGCCGAAGAGGCCGACCGAGACCGTCGCGCCCAGGTACGTCCCGTGCGTGTTGTCCGACTGGATGTAGTCATAGCTCGTGCCCGCGTTCACGAAGTGGGTGTTGGCGTCCCGGATCGTGGAGCGCAGCGTCGACGTGATACGCGTCACGTACACGGCCTCGGACTCGCCCTGCACGTAGCGGAGCGCATCGGAGTCGATCTGGCCGTCGCCGTTCGCGTCGTAGTCCGCGCCCATGTACTGCGCGAAGTCGTCGGCGCACGTGAAGCCGTACTGGTTCGCGAAGTTGCACATCCGCCAGTTCATCTTGGCGATGTACGGCAGGAACGTGTTCTGCTTGTTCTGTTGCACGCCGCCGATCGTGCAACTGCTGAGCGCGTTGTCGGCGTCGTAGCCCGGGTAGTAGAGGTTCGCGATCACCTTGAGCTTGGTCCCGCCGTAGGCGTTGGCGTTGATGTAGCTCATCGCGTTCTGCACGTAGGTCGTGCAGTTGTTGAGGGCGGTGTCGAGCACGCCGAGGTTGCACGTGCCGCTCTGGCCCGCGAAGTTGCTGCGCGCCTGGAGACCGTCGTTGCCGCACATCTCGAAGGTGACGACGCGGGTGTTCGTCGTCTGCATGTACGAGCGCTCTTTCACGATCTTGTTGTTGTAGATGTCGGAGGCGACGGCGCCCGACTTGGTCCGCCGGATCGTCTCGATGTCGGCGTTCCAGAGCTTCGAGAGATACTCGCCGTCGACCGTCGGAGCCGAGCGCCGCGCGACGCTCGAGAGCGAGCCGCGGTAGCCGGCGTAGATCGAGTCGCCGTACGCCGTGAGGCGATATTTCGTGGTCGTACCCGCGCGGTCGATCGTCCACGACACGTTCTGCGTGATCGTCGACGCCGTCGCCTCGGAGGTCACCACCGCCACTGCACACAACCCGAGAAGGGGGACTAGATGCCGACCGAATCGCATTCGACTTCCTCCTGTCTGTTGGGGAGCCGCTGGCTCGCGGCTCGGGAGTGGAGGCGGGGTAACACGACGCCGCCCCGTCTGGCCAGGAAAAAATGCGGAACGACGCGACGGCCGGCGTCGGGCGGCTCATGACACCGCGCGTTGGCGCCGCCGGCGCGCCGGCCGTGCTCACCCCGCCACCGGACGGCGCGCGATTGGACCGTGACAACCCGACGGCCGCTTGCTACCTGAGTCGTTCCGTGGCGCGTCCGCATCCCATCACGACCAGGCCCGGCCGGAGGCCCGGCGAGTACCTCGTCCACCTGCCGCCGGGCTGGGAGCTCCGGCTGCGGCGCGTGCTCCGCACCATCCTGGATGACGCCCTCCCCGACCCCCACGAGCCGGGCCTGACGCCGGCGCAGCGCGAGGCGCGCGTGCAGCTCCGGCGGCGACGGCTCCAGGCGGCCATCTGCACCTTCGTGAGCGACCTCGTCACCGCCGACATCGTCGGCAAGGAGATCGCCCTCACCACCCGGAGCCGTCACGGCTTCCGCAGCGGCTCGCTCCGCGAGCACGTCCAGAAGATCCTGCGCGAGGTGAACCGCCGCTGAAACCCGCGCGCGGCGCAGGCGGCTCCGGCCGGCACCGTCGTGCGAATCCGCGACGAAATCGCTCAGGCACTGGTCGCGACGAGCTCGCGACCGAACACCGCTCGGAAGTACTCCGCTTCCTTCTCGAGGGCCCAGAGCTCGAGGTCCGCGCCCGGACGCCGGGCCGAGATCCGGAGCGTCACGTTCGCGCCGCGGACCCGGGCCCGCACCGAGCGAACGACGCCGATCCGGCTCTGGTCGAGCGCCCGCGCCAGGCGGAGCAGCATGACCGCCTTCGGCACGAGCTCACGGTCGTCGCCCCCGAGCTCGCGCATCGGGCGGTCGTCCGCGCTCGGACGCGCCTTGCCGACGTAGCGCGCGATCGTCGCGATGATCTGCCGCTGCTCGGTCGTGTAGCCGAAGAGCTCGGAGTTCGCGATGAGATAGGACGTGTGGCGGTGGCGTCCGTCCCGGTTCACGAACGAGCCCACCTCCTGGAGCATCGCGGCGGCGGCGAGCCATTCTCCGTACTCCGCGGGCAGCTGGTGCACCTTGCGCAGCGCCGCGAAGAGATCGGCGGCGAGCTTCCGCACCGTGCGGGCGTAGCGCACGTCGACACCGTAGTGGCGCCCGTGGTCCTCGAGCGCCCGCTCGCGCTGCAACCGGATGCGCTGCTGGATGCGGCGCTCGCCGCCGAGATCGGCGGCCATCTGCGCCAGGAGACCGTCGCGGAGACCGAGCGGTGAGTAGCGGAAGCCGCGGATGCCGCGGACCATCAGGCCGGCGTACACGGCAGCGCCGGCGATGATGATCTCGGCGCGTCGCGGCCCTACGCCGGTGAGGCCGCGCCGCTCTTCGAGGTCGTACCCCGCGACCTCGTCGGCGATGCGGCGAAGCTCGCCGGCCGTCGCCATCGGGCTCCCCCGCTCCGCGCGCCGCGCTCGCTTCGCCGCGAGCGCCGCGAGCGCCGCCGCCGTCCCGCCGGTCGCGATCGTCGCCTGGACCCGCCGGGCCAGGATGCGCTTCTCGATGCGCGCGACCTCCTCCTCGATGTAGGCGTGCAGGCGTTGCAGCTCCTTCGGCTTCGGCGGGTCGTGGGCCAGGAACTCCTCGGTCAGACGCACCGCGCCGATGGTCAGACTCGCCATCTCCTGGATCTGGCCGCCGACCGAGAACGTGAGCTCGCAGCTGCCGCCGCCGAGATCGATGAGCAGCGCGCGGCGCGCGACGCGCGTTCCCGCCATCACCCCGAGGTGGATCAACCGGCCTTCCTCGAGACCCGTGATGATCTCGACCTTCCATCCAGTCGTCGAGCGCACCCAGTCCTCGAAGGCCCGCGCGGTCCGCGCCTCGCGCATGGCGCTCGTCGCGACGACGCGCACCGCGGCGGCGCCGTGGCGCTGGGCCGCCCGGTGGAAGCGCTGCAACGCTTCGATCGTGGCCTCCATGGCCTGCGGCTCGAGGATCCCGGTGCGAAACACGCTGCCGCCGAGCCGCGTCACCTCGCGATCCTCCAAGACCGTCGCGAAGCCGCTCCGCGTGATGCGGGCGATCTTGAGCCGGACGGAGTTCGAGCCGATGTCGACCGCGGCGAACGTGGCCATGCGTCCGTGGCGCTAGGCCGGCGCCCTGGTTCCGAGCCGGACGCCGGCGGGCGCGGCGCCGGCGGGCGACGCGACTCTCCGCACGCCCTTGCGGACGCCGACGACCGTCATCCTGCCGAGCCGACCCGCGACCCGCGCGCTCACCGCGATCGCCCTTGCGCGCGACGACTCCACGCGCGCCATCAGCGCCGTGCGGAGCGCGACGTGGTCGTCGCCGAGCGTCTTCCGCGCCCGCGCACCGAGCGTCACCCAATCGTGCCAGGTGCCGATCGCGTCTTGCGCGCGCTCGATCTCCGTCACGATCGCGTCCGCCAGCGGGTGCGGCGCGAAGCTCTCCGCCCGGTAGCGCAGCGTCTTCGCGCCGATGCGGAACCGGTGCAGGTTCGACGCCCGGAGCGGCGTGGACGCGGCGTAGAGGAACGCGAAATCGGCGAGGACCCCCGCGAGGGCACGGTGGACGGCGAGCTCGTCCGCACGGGCGGCGCCCGTCGCCCCGGCCGCAGCCCGGCGGAGCCGCTTCACGAGGCTCTGATCACGCGCCTCGCCGATCGTCCGCAACAACCGCTTCTGCCGCTTGCGGCGCGCCTTCCGGAGGTCGGCGGCGAGCTCGTCGCGTCCCGCCGCCGCGAGCGCGCGCGGCAGGCCGCGCACCGCCTTCAGGTGCACGTCGACGTCCCGCACCTTGCCGGCGTGTTTCCGGATGCGATCGAGCTGGCGCAGCATCTTGCGGTCGTCCGGCGACGGCTCCGGCGCTGCCGCGACGAGCGCCTCGACGCGGCGGATGGTGGTGCGGAGCTGGTGGATCGCGCGCGCGCGCGAGGCCTCATCGAGGTCTTTGACGATCTCGACGAGCGCGTGCGACCAACGGGCGAGCGGCAGGAGCGCCGCCGCGCGGCGCGGACGGGTGGGACCTTCCCGCGAGAGGGCACGCTCGTGGTGCGGACCCAGACCGTCGATCATCGA
>JADLHM010000029.1 GCA_020848745.1 Deltaproteobacteria bacterium
AGGTGACAGCTACCGCCTGCGGGAAGCGGAACAGGCGCTCAAGAAGAAGCCGGTGCCCAAAGCTCGGCCGCCAAAAGCGTGATCGACGTGCGGTCCATTTTTCCGCGCTTCGTCAGGTCCGCCAACAGCTCTCGGCGGACGGGCGGTTCGTGGCGTTCGAAAGCGGTGCCACGAATCTCCTCGGGCCCGGCGGCGACACGAACGCTACGACGGACATCTTCGTCCACGACCGGCAGACGGAAGGGACTGCGCGGGTGAGCGTCGGGCCGGGCGCGCTGCAGGCTGACTTCCAGTCGTGGGACCCTAGTATCTCGGCGGATGGGCGGTTCGTGGCGTTCGTTAGCGACGCCGGGAATTTGCCCGGTGGCTTTTTCGGTCTGATCAACATCTTCGTCCATGACCGACAGACGGGGGAAACGGGGCGGGTGAGCGCCGGACCAGGCGGGCTGCAGCCCGATGGCGACAGTTGGATAAACACCCCTCCGATCTCGGCGGATGGGCGGTTCGTGGCGTTCGTCAGCGAAGCCGGAAATCTCCTCGGGCCGGGCGGCGACACGAACACTAGGTCCGACGTATTCGTCTACGAGCGGCAAACGGGGGTGACGGAGCGGGTGAGCGTTGGGCCGGGCGGTCTACAAGCTGACAGCTCTTCGGGACCCCCCGGGATCTCGGCGGATGGGCGGTTCGTAGCGCTCGACAGCAATGCCACGAATCTCCTCGGGCCCGGTGGCGACACGAACGGGGTGCAGGACGTCTTTGTCCGCGGCCCCGACCCCGCCGACCCGCTGGGTATCGATTCGCTCTTGTTCACCAATGGCGTGCTCAGCGACACCGTGCTGGAAGCAGTGGATGCCACCCTAGGGACAGTGGCAACGCTCTGCCCGGCCGATGCGGTGACGGTCGCTGCCGGCAGCGCCGCGTTCCTCCGCCCAGAGACGCCGGCCGGCTTGCCGACGACGCCCGCCTGCCCGAAGGGCTCGTTGAACGCCGATGTCGATACCAGCGACAACATCGTGCAGCTCTGGCCGGGGAGCGGCAGCGTGCAGAACCTGCATTGCGCCGCGACGGCCGTCACGATGTCGTCGATCTGGGTCGGCACGCTGGTTTCCGAAGCCGGCGAGCAAACCGACCTGAACGGTGATCTCGACCAGAGCGATACGGTCGTCGCAGTCCAGCGGGTGGCAGGACCCTACGGCTCCACATGCACGGGGGGCGGCAGCTCGTGGGTGCACACTTATCAGGCGGCGGACACGCTGACTGTGTCGGGCTCGACCGCCGTCTTCCTCACCCCCGAAGCCGCTCAAAGCACAAGCCGGTTGAACAGCGACCGCGACACGCTCGACCGCGTGCTGCAGGTTTACGCGCTCGACGCCGGCGCCAACACGGCCACTCCGTCGTCCTGTGCGGCCGGACCTACCACGTCGTGCACGCCGGGCGTGCGCCAAGCCGCCGAAGACTTCGTCGTCGGCGAGCAGGCCCCGAGCACCTGCGGCACCGTGCACTTGGTTGCGTTCCGCACGCGTGAAGCGTCGCAGGGCGATACCAGCTTGAACGCGATCAGCAACGGCGTCTCGACCGGCGACACCGATACCGCCGACGACGTCCTGCAAGTCTACGACGCCGTGTCCGGCACGCTGGTGAACACCGGCCAAGCGGTCACACCATGCGCACTCGCGGCGTGTGATCCACGGCAGCCGTACCAGGTGAGCGGCAGCACAGTAAAGTTCCTCACCTTCGAGCCCAATCAGGGCGACACGCTCCGGGGAGGCTTGGATTTGAACCACGACGGCAACAACACCGAGTTGATCCTGCAGAGCTTCGACTTCTGCACCGGCCGGGTGACGGTGCTCGGCGCCGTGGCAGCGCAGGGTGCGCAGAATCCGCTCGACGTGTCCGACGATAGCCACGCGTTCTTCAGCCCCGCCGGACGGTGCGATCTCGGCCTCACGTGCGACCCGAGCAACGACCTGTGCGAGGCCGGCGCGGTGTGCGAGGACGACACCTGTGTTCTGGAGACCGAGAGGTGTGCGAAGCACATCAGCCTCCCCTGTGAGAGCGATACCGACTGCCGGCGCTGTACCCTTCGCCAGCCGGCGAGTTGCCTCACTGACGCCGACTGTCCGGTGGACTCGACCTGTAAGGCCCAACTGATTGTAGTCACCACCAGTGCCGCCGACTCCGACGACGACGGCGTTCCGGACGCGCAAGACAACTGCCCCACGGTGTCGAACACTGGGCAGGCGGATACCGATGGCGATGACGTTGGCGACGCCTGTGACCTGCTGCAGACGGCGGTGCTCCTCGGGGGCAACACGCTCGTCGTCCAGGACAGCGCCGGCATTTCTGGAAAACGAAAGCTGGTCGTCGTCTCAAAGGATCCCGCTGTCTTGGGCGCCGTCTTCGGAAGTAGCGCCGATCCGACGCTTGGCGGTGCGACGCTGGTACTCAGCAATCCTGTCACGACGGAAAGCGTCTCGTTTTCCCTACCGGCCAACGGATGGCGGGCACTCGGTCACCCCGCCGGGGCCGGAGGTTACAAATATAAGGATGCCGCCCTTGCTGCCGGGCCGTGCAAGACGGTTACGCTCGAGGCCGGGAGGCTGCTCAAGGCGATCTGCCAGGGTGCGCAAATCAGCTTTTCGCTCGATGAGTCGGCGCAGGGTAGCCTGCTGCTGCGCTTCCGTACCGGCGTAGGCGGCCTCCCGCAATGCATGGCGTTCGGCGGCACTGTCACCCGGGACACGCCAGCCGCCGCTGGGAAGGCGGGGCAATTCAAGGCCAAAAACGCTCCCCGACCGCTGTCGTGTCCGATCCCCTGACGCATCGACGAGTCGGGCGAAGACTACCTCTACCCTGCCAGACTCTTCGTTGCCGTCGAGCTCATGAGCGCCGCCAAACGCGCGGTCGCGGGCACCCTACGGCGGCGATCCGCCGCCTGACGAAAAGCATCGCTCATCGTCGATCGCTCGGCTGCCCTTCTTCCGGCGTCGCGAGCGGCGCCAGGCTCGAATCACCCCTTCTCTGCAATCTGACTTGACAGATCCGGACGCTTCGCCTATTCTTCGCCTCACTCGTAGTGAGACGTTGGCGCTAACGTTTTCGTATCAGGTTAACCGAACCCAACTGCGATGATCGGCTCGACCGACCGACACCGACCGCGACGATTCTTCGGCCTCCGCGGGGTGGTGCGTTCGCTGCGGCGCACTCCTGGCACCCCTGACGCCGATGCTGCCCGGCGGGCGCGGCCGGCTGGACCGGGCCGGCAACCGTCGACCGACGCCGACCGTGCGCTGCAATCGGAGCGCGCGCGTTTCGCGGCGCGCCTCGACGGGGAGCTCCGGCTCGCATGCCGGAGCGAAGCGACGCTGCGGCGCGAGCTCGGGGAGGCCGCCCGGGCGTTCGCGCATCGCCGGGCGTACCGTCGGATCGGTTTCGTGCGGCTCAGCGACTACGCGCGCGAGCGCCTCGGCGTGTCGGCGCGGACGCTGCAAAGCGCGGCCTGGCTCGCGACGCGCCTCGACGCGCTCCCCGCCGTCGCGCGCGCCTACGATCGATCGGAGCTCTCGTGGACGCAGGCGCGCGCGATCTGCAAGGTCGCCGTCTCCGCGGACGAGCACGAATGGTTGGCGCTTGCGCGCCGCTCGACCGTCGAGACGCTGGAACGACTCGTCGCGCGCGCTCGCCAGCCAGACGAGGTGCCGCCGGATCCCGAGGGCGACCCGAACGACGTCGACGGCGAGCCGGCGGTCCGCTGGCGTTTCGCGTGCCCGGCTCGCGTCCGCGCGCTCTGGCGTCGCGCTCTCGAGCTCGCCTCGCGCGTCGCGGGCGAGCCATTGGCGGAGTGGCGCGCCGCCGAGATCGTCGCGGCCGAGGGCTGGTCCGGTCGGCCGCCCGGCACGTCGGTCGGCGATCGGGTATTGATCGAAGCCGTCCGCCTGGCGCGGCGCGCTCGGCGTGACGCGCGCCACGCGGGCGATTCGACATCGGCTCGCGCCGACACCGGCCGTTCCGCCGTCGATACCGTGACGGGGCCGTTCGCAAAGGACTCCGTCGTCGACACGCCCTCGACTCGAACGTCGTTCCCGAAGCTGCTGGCATCCGACCAGGCGATACCCGCCGATCCAGTTGTTCCCGCAGACCAACCGATGCCCGCGGACCCGACGGCCCCGGCGGACCCGCCAGCACCCTCCGACCCGTTCGCGCTCGACGCGCGCCTCGTCGAAGCGATGCGCGTCCTCCGCACGATCGAGCCGCGGATCGGGCGCTTGCTGCGCGTCGTCGTCGATCAGCGCATCTATAGGTCGTTCGGTCACCCGACGTTCGCCGACTACGTACGCGAGCGGCTCGGCATCTCGGCCCGCAAAGCGTGGGCCCTCCTCTCGATCGAGAAGGCGACCCTCCGGAGCGCCGAGCTCGATCGTGCTTACCGCGACGGTCGCCTCTCGTGGGTACGCGCGGTGTCCCTGCTGCCGGTGCTCGATCGGCAGAACGCGGCGGCGTGGATCGTGCGCGCCGAGACCGTCACCGTCCGTCGCCTGACCGACGAGGTCGAGTGGGTGCTCGCCTCGCGTGACGTGTTCGGCCCGAGCTTTTCACTCGCACCCCCTCCAATCGACAGGCCATTGCCATCGCCGTTTCGCGCCACGTCGCCGGAGCAGTGCCGCGATTTGTCACCGGCGGCGCGAGTGCAAATCCGTGCGCCCGGCGTGCAGCCGACCGCAGCTGTCGCCGAGTGCCAATCCGTGTCCACGCAGCAGCCGGCGTTGGAAGTCTGCGACGCCGAGATCCGGTTCACGGGTCCGATAACCGTCGTAGCGTTGCTTCGCGACGTCCTCGATGCGTTCGCTGACCCCGCGGAGCCGCGCTGGACGGCGCTCGAACGCTCGTTGCGTCACGTCATCACGCATTGGGAGAGCACGCCGCGCCATCACGATCCGGTCTTCGATCGTGACGGCTGGCGCTGCACGGTGCCGGCGTGCAGCTCGCGGCGGCATCTGCACGACCATCACATCCGCTTCCGCTCCCGCGGCGGCGACAATCTGCGCTCCAATCGCACCACCGTCTGCGCGGCCCATCATCTGCACGGCCTACACGACGGCTCGATCCAGGCGTCCGGGCCGGCTCCGCACGCGATCGAATGGCAGCTCGGCGTGCGCCCGGGGGCGCCACCGTTTCTCACCTTCGTGGGCGACCGCTACCGTTTGCCCGCGCCACGTGACGCGGCAGCGGCGCTGCCGTGAGCGCCCGGGGTCATCCGAGCAGCCCTGATCGGGTCCGCCATCTCGCCGTCGATCTCGACCCACCGCGCATCGCGCCGATCGGTTTTGATCTTGCGACTGCGCGTCGCGTACATCGGCGCGAAGTTCGGATCGGCCACGATCACCTCGTGCCCGAGCGCCTCGAGACACCGCGCGACCCACTCACTCTCGGTCGACGCCTCGAGGAGGATGCGGGCCCGGGCGCATCCACCCAGATGCTTCGCGAACGCCTCGCGCGTCGTCGGGATCCGCCGCTCGCCACACGCGCCGTCCTCCGTCCGGATGCAGACCTGACTTGCGACCTTGTGCACATCGATGCCAATCTTCTCCATGGCTGGCCTCCACTTGCGGCAATGACCGCGTCTATTGGTTGTGGGGCACTATGCCACCACGTGGTGGTGGCCAGCCGCTTCATCCCATCTATCACCCCGCGTTGACAACATTCGCCCGCAGGCTCCATCATGCCGGCCATGACCATCTCCCTGACCCGCGAGCTCGAGCTACTCGTGGAGAAGAAGATCAAGAGTGGCCTGTACCCAACAGCCCGTGAGGTCATCCGCGAAGGTCTTCGGCTGCTGGACGAGCGCGACCGCCTGTACGAGGCTCGGCTCGGGGATCTCCAGAAGGAGATCCGAAAGGGTTTCGCCAGCGGGCGCGCCACCGCCTTCAAACCCGAGGCGCTGAAGAAGAAGGTGCGTAGCACCCTCACCCGCCGACGCACGGCGGGATGAGCCGCGTCACCAAGCGACCTGAGGCCGAAGCCGACCTCCTCGAGATCGCCGTCTACATCGCCCAGGACGACCTGGCAGCGAGCGATCGCTTCATCGACGCCGTCGCGGAGAAGCTCGATTTCCTCGCTCGCCACCCGACGATGGGTCGTTTGCGCCCTGAGCTCGCTCCGAATCTCCGCAGCTTTCCCATCGGGCAGTACGTGATCTTCTATCGACCGACCCGAAACGGCATTGACGTCGTCCGCGTTCTGAGCGGCGCCCGCGACATTCCCGCACTCTTCTAGAGAGCGCCTCACGACGCGCCCTCCCCCGCCCTCACCCGACCGGGAACCGTTCCCGCTTTCAGGATCGGTTTCGCGTTTTTTCGAACGATCTTGAGCAGCGTCATCGACGAGGTCATCGTCCGTCGATGTCGAGTAGGCAGCTAACCCTGATGTGACAGAAAATCTGACGAGTCCGAGCGGTGCGGGGCACTGAGAAGGCCCTTCATTGTGGTAGAGCGGGTGTTGCGAGCATCCAACATCCACCACAACGAAAGGCCATTCCCAATGCGA
>JADLHM010000030.1 GCA_020848745.1 Deltaproteobacteria bacterium
AACGCACGCTCAAGTCTGGACTCACGATCGGGATGCTGGTGGCAGCGCTCGCCATGACCGGCGGCTGTGGCGACAACGACAACAGCGACAACGGCAACGACAACGGCGGTCCCGGGCCGGTGCGCACCGCGACGCCTGGTCCGGTGGCCACGCCGACCACCATCGCCGCCACCGCGACGCCGGTAACCGCGCCGACGGCCACGCCGGGCGAAACCACCACGCAGACCGTCGATTTCGACTTCACCGCCGCCAACGGCATCCAGGCCTTCCAGGTGCGGGTGGCGTACCCGACCGCGAAGGGCAGCTTCACGGGCGAGGCGGATCAGGTCGCCTGCACGGTGACTGGCGGCGGCGGCATCTTCACCAAGAACGACAACGACGCGGCCGGTACGCTCACCCTGAGCGTCGCCAACACGTCGAACCTGACGTTCCCGGTCAACGTCGAGTGCAGCTTCGACGCGACGTCGGCGATCACGTCGGACGACCTCACCGTGACGGTGCAGGAGGTCACGCAGGACAACGGCCCGGGCAACATCGCCGACCTGACGGTCACCACGACCGTTTCGTAGGCGGCGACACCGGACGCACGAACACCCGAAGGGCGGCGTGAGCGATCACGCCGCCCTTCTTTTTTGTCGCCGCGACCCCGGCTGCGGCCGGAACGGGCCCCGAACGACGGCGCGACCGGTCGCGCGGCCCGGCTCAGCGCGCCGTCAGCTTGCCCGTCGCGAGGTTCAGGTCGAACACGAAGACGAAGATCACGCTGCCGCCCGACCGCAGGCCGACGATCTTCGCGAAGCCGGGATCGTCGTCGCCGGTCGCGGGATTGCGGCCCGGAAACGACACCTGCACCCGCTCGAACGCCCCGGAGAAGAACGCGCCGCCGACCTCCACCTGCCCGGACGCGCGCCCGCCGCTGGCACTCTCGTCGAGCGCGAGCGCGTCGTAGTCGAACTCGAAGACCGGCGACGACCCCTGGGTGCCGGACGCGGTTCCGCTGAGGGCGCGGCCGGCGGCGGTATCACTCGGCGTGAGCGTGCCGGTGAGCGAGAAGAGCCGGTCCTCGGAGAGATCGCGACACTCGAGGCCCGGCGCGAACGTACCGTCACCGAAGGCGGCGCCGCCGGAGCAGATCGTGCTCCGCACGCGACAGCCCTCGTACACGACGCCGCCCGCCTCCGGCGCCATCGTCCCGCCGTTCGGACACGGGACCGTCGCCGCTGCGGCGGCCCCGCCGCCCGCCGCGTCGAGGCCGAGCGCCACGAGGCGCGTCACCTGCGCCGACTTCTGGAGCGCCCCGAAGACCTGCGTCTCCTGCGCGTTCAACCGCGAGCAACGCAGCTGGACGTCGAGGCCCGCCGCGGTACGGAGCACGTTGACGCCGTCGGTGACCGTGATGCCGCCGCTGCCGTCGACGTCGCACTCGACCGGGGGACAGGGGGCGTCGATCCCGGCGGCGGCCCGCAGCACCTGCACACCGTCGCTCACCGAAACGTCGCCGCCGCCGTCCGCGTCGCCGCACGTCTCGGCGCGGACCGGTGAGTCGAGCGTCGCGCCCAAGATCGCCGCCGCCACGACGGCCTGCGCGACCCGTACCCACATGTCGCGACCCTACTCCATCAGAACGTCATCTCGAAGCCCACCGTCGGAACGAAATCGGCGCGGAGGCCGTCCTGGTTCAACGGAACCAGGAAGTTCACGAAGAGAATCCCGAACTCCCCGACGCCGAGACGCGTCCCGACCGCGAGATCGAGGATGTCGTTGCGCTTGATGTCGACGAAGATCGGGCGTCCCTTGAAGTTGTCGTCCTCGTTCACCGGGTCGCCGTTCTCGTCGAGGCCGTCGATCTCGCTCCTCGGCTGCGTGAGCGTCGGCTCGCCGCCGATCGTCCGGACCGCCGGGAGCCGTCCCGTATTCGGGATCCGGCTCTGGGGGCCGAACTCGCTCCGGCCGATGAAGTCCACCGTCAGCGCCATCCAGTTCGTCGCCTGCGCCGTGAGGCCCACCGCGTAGCGCGCGTCGCTGCGGTCGACCGTGTTGATGTTGAACAGCACCCCGGCCTGGGTGTGGACCTCGAGGAAGTCGAGCACGTCCTTCGACGCCACGAGCGACGTCTGCAGGCGAGTGTCGCCCGTGCCTTGAAAGTTCTTCTTCTTTCCGGTCGGCAGCGACAGGTCGAGCAGAACCGCCATGTTGAAGGGTCGACGCAGCGGCGCGTACTTGGCGCGGAGGTGGATGTCGCCGATGCCGAGCTTGTCGTCCCGATCGGCCGAAGGATCGGTCACCGTGAACGATCCCGGAACGCCGTCCACCACCGCCGCGTGATCGCCGATGTCGGCACCGAAAAGCGCGTCGCAATCGGCGGACACGCCGAGACAGCGCGGATCCGGCAGGGTCTCGACGAGCGAGCTACGGGCATACGTGTAGAGCACGGGAATGTCGATGTTCACGTCGAGGTTGTCGAGCACGCCGTAGGTGAAGCTGAAATCCCAGAGCTGGGTCTCGAGCTCGAGGTCCAGGCGGAGTTGATCCCCGATCAGCGCTTCCTGCGTGCCGTTGCCGTCGAGGTCCGCTTGCCGAGACGGCCCGAAGAACTCGATGTCGCCGGTCTCCGGGACGCGCGCGACCTCGGCCTGGCTCATCAGCTTGTCGATGTCCTTGCCATTGAAGGACTGGAACCGGATGTAGCTGTACGAAGCGCTGAGGTTGAACTTGTTGCGCCCGAGCGTCACGGCGCGCTCGGTGAAGAGCGGGCCGAAGGTCTTCGCGGAGCGCTCCAGCACCTCGAGCTCCGGATTCCACTCGTAGGTGTAGCCGGCGGACGTCGAGAGCGTCGGAATCTGATTCGCGACCTGGGTCGAGATGGCCGTCGACAGCGGATTGATGGCGGCTTCGAGGAACGTTCCGCGCACCGACGGTGGAACGAGGGCACGTTGCAGGGTCCGGGCGGCCGCGGACGTCGTCGATCCCACCATCCCCACCACCGCAAACGCCGCCACCGAGAACGCAAACCGCATGATCCACCCCCTCCGCTGTGCGACAGAGCCGCGATCAGCGATCTTTCTAGGCCCGTGCGGCGATACCAAAGCTGAAAGCGCGAGGTCAAGCGAGCGGGAACGCGAGCGGGAACGCGGGGGAAGACGCTCGCGGCGACGCGCGCGCACATCTCGGCGGCGCCGTCGAGATCGGCGCGGCTGAAGCCGTCGCGATCGGGACGGACCGGCGCGTCGATGAGCGGCGGGCTCCGCGCGCCGGGCTCCCGGCTCGCACGCGCCATCGCCCGCCACCGCGGCCGCGAAGATCGGCACCGGCATGCGCTCGATCGTCACGCCGCCGCGGCACTGCCCGAAGAGCCCGCTCCTGGCGAGAAAGGCGCAGAGGTCTCCCCTGGGACGCTCGCGCGTACGGCGCGAGCCGCAGCGATCCCCCGCTCCGACGGTCAAGGCGCGTGTCGTGGCGCATGTGCCATGCGTTCCGGAGCCGTTCCGCGGTTGTAAACCCTCGGCTTTCCTTGCTACCTTCGTCGACGCTGCATGAAGATCAGGGGGGCAGCGCGCACGGATCCGGGTCGGGTGCGCCGCGAGAATCAGGACAACTTCGGGCTCGCCACGGACCTCGGCCTCGGTTTCGTCGCCGACGGCATGGGCGGTCATGCCGGCGGCAGGCGAGCCAGCGAAGAAGCGGCGCGGGTGATCACGGAATCGCTCGCCGCGGGCGCGCCCGGCGGCATGGACGGAGGCGTGCGCCTCCGCCGGGCGATCGAGGAAGCGAACCGGCGGGTGTGGACGGTGCCGCAGTTCGAGCCCGCGCTGCACGGCCTCGGCACGACGGTCGCGGCGGTGCTCATCGAGGGCGACGTCGGTCACATCGCGCACGTCGGCGACTCGCGCGTCTACGGCATCCGCGACGGCACCATCGAGGCCCTGACCCGCGACCACTCCTATTTGAACGACCTCGCCGCCCGCGGCGTCGAGCTCACCGACCCCGCGCTGCGCGCGCGCTACGAGAGCGTGCTCACGCGCGCGATCGGCGTCGCCCCGACGGTCGACGTCGAAGTGGCCGCGCGGCCGGTCGCGCCCGGGGACACGTTCCTCCTCTGCTCCGACGGCGTCTACCGCGTGCTCTCCTCCGAGCAGCTCGCGATCATCGTAGAGGAAGGCGGCGAGGATCTCGACCGCATCTGCGCCACCATCATCACGCGCGCGAACGACGGCGGCGGGCCGGACAACTCCACCGTCGTCGTGTTGCGCATCGACGCCGACGACGCGGGCGCCCCGTGAAGATCTCCGCGCGCTACGAGGTGCTCGGCCTGCTCGGCCAAGGCGGCATGGGCGTGGTGTATCACGTCCGCGACACGACCCGCGGCCGCGAGAACGCGCTCAAGACCCTCGCGCCCGGGCGCTCGGAGGACATCGTCGAGCGCTTCCTGACCGAAGCGCAGCTGATGTTCCGCCTGGAGCACGACAACATCGTCCGCGTCTACGATTTCGGGAAGGACGGCGAGACCTACTTCCTCACGATGGAGCTCATCCGCGGGAAGAACCTGCGGCAGCTGCTGAACGCGCGGCAGAACAAGGGCTTCCCGCTCGCGGAAGTGATCCGCATGGGCATCCAGGCGGCCGACGCGTTGAACTACGCGCACAGCCAGAAGCCCGAAGCCGTCGTCCATCGCGACATCAAGCCGGTCAACATCATGATCGAGGAGGAGACCGGCCGCGTCGTCGTCACGGACTTCGGCATCGCGAAGCTCATGGCCGACGCCGGCGGCGGCGAGACCCAGATCGGGAACGCCCCGACGCACACGGTGTTCGCCGGCACCGTCCCCTACTCCGCGCCCGAGCAGTTCCTCGCCGCCGGCGGCGGACGCCGCCTCGACGCGCGCGTCGACATCTACGCGCTCGGCATCGTCCTCTACGAGATCTACACCGGCCGCCACTTCTTCGCAGGGCTCTCCGCCGAGGAGGTCGAGCAGCACCACCGTTCGATCGAGAGCGGCGCGTGTCCGGTCACGCGGGCCCATGCCTGCGACCACAAGATCACCAACCTCCCCGACACGCCGCCCGCCGTCATCCGGGTCCTCGAGAAGGCGATCGCCCGCGATCGCCACGAGCGCTACAAGACCGCCGCCGAGCTGCTCGCCGACCTCCAGGCCTGCGCGGCGGTCGAATCGGTCCAGGCCGTCGTCACGGCGCGCGAGGCCGCCGAAGCCGCCGGCGCTCTCGACGCCTCTCCCACCGACTTCCGGCGCGGCGGCGAGCTCGAGCAGGAGGCCAAGGCGGCCCAGGAGCGCGGCGACCACGCGAAAGCCGGCGAGCTCTACCGGAACGCCCTCCAGGCCTACGGCGTCGCGTCGTCCCAGGCGAACGAGCGTCGCGCGCAACGAGCCGCGCAGCAGGCCAAGACCGCCATGCAGATCGTCGCGCAGGAGGCGACCGAACGCGACATCGCGGCGCTCGCCCCCGACGCGATGAAGCAGGCGGCGCAGCTCGTAGCGGCAGCCGAGGCGAGCGCGGCGCAGGGGCAGCACGAACAGGCGACCGCGCAGTTCCGCCAGGCCGAGGAAGCCTTCCGCGCCGCCCTCGCCACGGCGCGACAGGCGAGCGCCCGCAAGGCGATCGAAGACGAGATGCCGGCGCTGCGCGCCGCGCGCGAAGCGGCCGAGCAGGCGGATGCCGCGACGCTTGCCGCCGACGCGTTCGCGGCGGCCGTCCGCGAACAGCTCCGTCTCGAAGAGGCGCTCGCCGCGGGCGAGCTCACGCGCGTCCGCGAGCTCCTGCCGAAGGTCCGCGATGGATTCGCGAGCGCCGGCGAGGAAGCGAACCGCCGCCTCCATCAGAGCGTCGACGAGGCGCGCGCCGCCATGCGCGCCGCCGCCGCCGAAGCGGGCGCCGCGGGCGCGGCGAAGAGCGCGAAGGCGGCGTGCATCGAGGCGGAAGCCCTCGCGGGCGCGGCGGAGAAGCTGGTCGAGCGGGGACAGCTCGAGCTCGCCGTCGCGCAGCTCGGACGAGCGACCGACGCCTATCGCGCGGCGACGGCCGCGGCCGTCCGCGCCGGCGAGCGCGAGATCCTCGCAGGGGAGATCCCCGCCGTCCAGGCGGCGCGCGCGCAAGCCGAGAGCGCGGGCGCCGCGACGCTCGCCGCCGACGTCTTCGGCGCGGCAGCGCGCGCGCAGACCGAGCTCGAGGCGGCGCTCGCCGCCGGCGAGCTGACACGCGTCCGTACGCTGCTACCGACGGTCGGCGAGGGCTTCGCGGCGGCGCAGCAGTCGGCGATCGCCGCTCGAGCGAGCCGCGCCGCGGTCGAGGCGCGCGCGACGATGGCCGCCGCGCGCGACGGCGCGCTCGCCGCGCGCGCGGAGCAGCTCGTCCCCGACGCGCTCACGAAGGCGCGTGCGCGCGAGGGCGACGCCGGCGCCGCGGAAGAGAAGCAGCAATGGGAGCGCGCCGCGCAGCTCTATCGCGACGCCGCGAAGGCGTTCGAGGAGGTCCGCGCCGCGGCCCTGCGGCGCGCCGAGGAAGAGCGGCTCGCGGCCGGCCGCGTCGAGGCGCGGAACGCCATGGAAGCGGCACGCGCGCGCGCGAAGAACGCGGGCGCCCGGCAACACGCGACCGCGCTCCTCGAGGAAGCGGACGCCCTCGCGAAGCAGGCCGGCGACGCCGCGAACGACGCCGCCGGCATGGAGGCGGCGGCCGGCGACTACGCGCGCGCGACGGAACGCTATGACGCGGCGACCACCGCGGCCGAGCGGGTCGTCCGCCGGCAAGAGCTGCAGGAGACGCTCGCCGCCGTCGAAGAGGCGAAGCGCCAGGCGCTCGATGCGGGCGCCGGACAGAATCCCGAGTTCGCCGCGGCCGCCGACGAGCTCGCCGCCGCCGAGCGGGCCCTCGCCGCCGACGAGCTGAGCCTGGTCGTGAGCTCCGCCGCGGCCGCCCGCGACCGTTTCTCCGCCGCGAAGAGCGCGGTCGAGCGCGCCAAGACGGAAGCCGCCGCGGACGCGGCGCTCGCCGACGTGGCGGCGGCCTCCGCCGAGGCGCGCGAGGCCGGCGCCGAGTCGGCGGCGGCGATGACGTGGGCCCGCGCGCTCGAACGACAGAAGGAGGCCCTCGCGCGCCGCCACGACGGCGACTGCGACGGCGTCCTGCCCCTCGCCGCGGAATCCGAGCAGGGCTTCGACGCCGCGCTCGACGAGACCGTGGGCGCGGCACGGGAGGCCGCGGTCGCCGCGCGCCGGGCCGCCGAGCTCGCCGGGTCCGACGACGAAGCGGCCGGCGCCGCCGAGAAGTCGTTCGCCAACGCCGAGCACCGGCGCGGCGAAGGAAAGCGCGCCGCCGCGGCGATCGCGTTCCGCAAGGCGGCCGAAGGCTACCGAGTGGCGGGCGAGGCCCGCGCGGCCGCGGCGCGCGCGGCCGAGAAAGACGCCGAGGCCGCGCGCGCCGAGGCCGACGAGGCCGCGGCGAGCGCGCATGCCGCCGACGAGCACCGCGCCGCGCTCGGTGCGCTCGAAGGCGCCGCGCGGGCCTTCGCCGCCGGCCGCTTCGCCGAGGCCGAGCGGGAGTTCCTGGAGGCGGCACGCGGACTGCGCACGGCTGCGAAGACCGCGACCCGCGAGCAGAAGCGCGCGGGCGCGCTCGCCGCCCGCGCCGCCGCCCGCGCCGCCGGGGACGAGGCGAAAGCGGCGCGCGCCGCTGAGCTCGCCACCGCCGAGCTCGAGAAGGCCGTCGCGGCGTTCACCGCGGGCGAGCGCGCCCTCGAGGGCGAGGACTACGCGGGGAGCGCAGGTCACTTCACGAGAGCGCGTGACGCGTTCGGCGGCGCGCGCGACGCCGCGATCCGCGCCGCCGCCGAGCGCCAGGCACGCGAGGCGCGCGCGCGCGTCGAGACGCTCCGCGCGACGCGCGCTCCCGCCGCCACCGGGTTCTTCGCCCGCCGCAAGCTCGCGAAGGCGGATGCGGCGCTCGCTCGCGGCACCGCCGCCGGCGCGAGCGGCGACTTCGCGGGCGCGGCGGCCGCATACACCGACGCCGCGCAGCTCTTCGAGGCGATGCCCGCGGCGGCGGCTCCGCCCGCCGCCGCGCCGCAGCCGGTCGCGGCCCCACCCGCCGGCAAGAAGGCCAAGCGATCCGCGCCACCCTCGGAGGCGACCTCCGTCGTCGCCGCCCCCGCGCTCGGCGAAGCGACCGCGATCGCCAGCGCGCCGGCGCGCGCAGGAGCGACCCTCGCCGCGAGCGAGGCAACGTCCCTCGCGACTCCTTCCGACGCGGCCACGCTCGTGGGACGCCAGATGCCCGCCCCGGCACCCGCGCGCGGGCTCCCGGTGGCGTGGATCGGAGCCGGCGCCGCCGGCGTCGCGCTGCTCGCCGGTGTATGGCTCATGCGGAGCGGCTCCACGGACACCACGACGACGCCCGCGATCCCGCCGAAGGTCGCCGCGAAGACCGACGTGGAGCCGCAGAAGAAGACCGAGGTCGCGCCGCCCGCGCCCCCGCAGGAGGTCGTGCAGCAGCGCGAGCCGCCGCCGCCCGCCGCGACGGCCGCGCCCCAGCAGGTCGCCAAGGCCGAGCCTCCACCGCCGCCACCGCCCGCGCCGCGCATCGCGAGCTTCGAGCCCGCGACGACGCGCGTCGAGCCCGCGAGCGACACCCAGCCGTTTCGCATCGCTCTCGCGGACCCGGCCGGCGCCACCTACGTCTGGTCGGTCGACGGCAGGGTCGTGAGCGACGCGACCGCCGCCAGCGCCACGATCTCCGCCAAGGAGAAGCCGCAGCGGGTCGAGGTGACCGCGCGCACGGCGGGCGGCGAGGCGCGCCAGCAGTGGGAGCTCGCGGCGCTCTCGCCGCTCCCGCCGCCCGAGGCCCCGACCGCGCCCGTGATCAGCGGCTTCGAGCCGCGCGGCAAGACGCTGCAGCTCGCACCCGGCAAGAGCACGCGTTTCAAGGTGACCGCCAAGGGCGCCGGCGGCGCGCCGCTCCGCTACGCCTGGTCGGTCGACGAGAAGACCGCCGGCGGCAACACGCCGACCTTCGACTTCAGCGCCGCCGACGACGAAGAGGGCACGACGCACGAGGTGCGCGCCGAGGTGACGAACGGCGACGGCCCGGCGGCCCTGACCGCATGGACGGTCACGGTGCCGAACGCGCCGGTCACCATCACCCGCCACGTCCCGGCGCCGGCCGAGGTCGTCGCCGACCTCGGCGACACGACCGACTTCAGCGTCGAAGCGCGCGCGGGACGCGCCCCGGCGAGCGAGCTCTCCTACGTCTGGACCGTCAACAAGCGGGCGGCCGAAGGCGCGGCCGGCCCGCGCTTCACGTACCGCCCGGAGCATGGGGGCAGCGCCGACGTCGAGGTCCGCGTCGAGGCGCCCGACCGCACCGCCGCCGTCCGCCGCTGGACCGTGCGGGCACGCGAGCCGGAGCCCGCGGCCGTCCCGACCCAGCTCGCCGCCCTGCCGCCGCGCGCCGCCCCGACGCCGGTCGCGCCGCGCGCCGGCGGCGATCCGCGGCGGGAGCTCGAGAGCTGGATCGCCGCCTACCGCGACGCCTACCAGCAGAAGAACGTCGACCGGCTGGTCGCGCTCGGCGTGCTGAAACCCGAGAACCGCGGCAAGCTCGCCGACGCGCTGAACGACCTGAACGACCTCGAGGTGCGGATCGGCACGAGCTCGATCGACGTGCAGGGACCCGACAGCGCAGTCGTGACGCTGACGCGCGAGGACAGCTTCGACGCCGGGGGGCGACGCCAGACCCAGTCCATCAACATCAGGAAAAGCCTCCGCAAAGTGAACGGCTCGTGGGTCGCGCAATGAAACGGCGTATGTTAACGGCAGTCGGCATGGCGCGGCGAGCGGGGGGCGGCCGGGGGGCGGCGTACGCCGGGGCGGGAGCGATGCTCCTCGGCGTAGCGCTCGGGAACGCGGTCGGCGTACGGCCCGCCGACGCGACGATGGTCGCGAGCATGAGCACCGCCACGCAAGCGACCGCCGCGGACCGCATCTTCGTCGGAACCGTGGCGTCCGTCCTGAGCCGCCGGAAAGCCTCGCACCCGCGGTATTTCGAAACCGTCGTCCGCTTCACGGTCGAGGAGACGGTCGCCGGCGCCATCCCGGCGAACGTCGAACTCGCCTACTCCGGCGGCGAGGTGGACGGCATCCGGCAACGGGTCGACGGCATGCCGGAGCTCGCGGTCGGCGAGCGCTACGTGGTGCTGCTCGAGCCCGAGCAGTCGCCGCCGCTCGCGAGCCCGTTCGTCGGCTTCAACCAGGGGCTCTACCGCGTCGTCGGCGAGAGCCGCGCGAGCGCAGTCGTCCGCGACCGCGCGGGGCACGCGCTCACGAGCGACGCCCTGCCCGCCGGCAGCCGTGGCGCTGGCGGCGATCCCGCGCTCGACGCCTTCCTCGACACCCTGCGGGCCGCTCGCAAGTGACCGCCCTCCGCCGTCTCGGCCTCGCGATGCTCGCCTGCGCCGGCCTCGCCGCGCCGGCCGCCGCCCAGACGTGCCCCGTCGTCCCGGACGACGTCTTCGCGTTCATCAACGCCGGAAGCGACGAGTGCCCGGCGAGCCCGGAGGTCTTCTGGACGGACGCGGCCGTGCCGTACGACTGCAGCTTCTTCGCGGACGAGGCCAACGGGATCGACTGCAGCGGCGACGCGGGCACCTGCATCGCGCTCTGCAAGGACGCCGCGAACGCCTGGAACGCCGACCTGCCGGGCCGCTTCACGTTCGTCGACGCCGACGACACGGTGACCTTCTGCGACACCGAGGACGGCAAGGTCTCGATCGGCGGCACGACGACGCTCTGCGACGGAACCACGTACGGCAGCCGGGTGCTCGCGGTGACGCTCAGCATCTTCTTCAGCGGCGGCCCGCAAGCGGGGCAGCTGATCGACGCCAACATCACGGTCAACCAGGCCTTCCAGTTCTCGCAGCCCGGCTTCCAGGCGACGCTCGCCCACGAGCTCGGCCACGCTCTCGGGCTCTCCCACCCCGATCAGTGCGGCGACGACTTCAACGTGCTCATGCGCTCCGCGTCCCTCTTCACGCCCCAGAGCAACTGCTTCGTGCGCGACCCGACGACCGCCGACGTCCGGGGAGCCGAGCGCATCTACCCGGTCGTGAACCCGACGCCGACCCCGAACCCCACCCCGGGAATCTGCGGCGATGCGGATCTCAGCGGCGCGGTCACCGTCACCGACGGGGTCCAGGTGTTGCGCGCTGCGGCCGGACTCTCGAGCGACTGCACCGCCGCGCGCTGCGACGTCGACTCCAGCGGCGCCATCACGGTCACCGACGGCGTGAACGTGCTGCGCAACGCCGCCGGGCTCTCGTCGATTTCGACCTGCCCCTGAGCCGTTTTTGTCCGTCCGCCCACCCCCGCGACCGTAACGCCCCTGTATCTTTGGGTCGCGCTTAGGCATCATGGCGACGCGTGACGCGGATGGACCGCGTCGGGAGCACCGCGCGCCGCTCGGATGCTCGGGAGGGTGATGATGGCGAATCCGCTGGTCGAGCTGCAGCGTCTCGGACAGTCCCCCTGGCACGACAACATCAGTCGCGGCCTGCTCACGTCGGGGAAGCTCAAAAAGATGGTCGCCGCGGGCGACATCACCGGGCTCACCTCCAACCCGACGATCTTCGAGCAAGCCGTCGCGCAGAGCGACGACTACGACGAAGGCATCCGCATCCTCGCCCGCAAGGGCAAGAACGCCGAGGACATTTTCGACGCGCTCGCGATCGAGGACATCCGGGCCGCCGCCGACGTGTTCGCGCCGGTCTACAAGCGCACCGGCGGCGCCGACGGCTACGTCAGCATCGAGGTCGCGCCGAAGTTCGCCGCCGACACCGAGGCGACCGTCAAGGAAGCGCAGCGCCTTTGGAAGACCGTCGCCCGTCCGAACCTCATGGTGAAGATCCCGGCGACGCGCGAAGGCGTCCCCGCGATCGAGCGCTGCATCGCCGACGGCCTCAATATCAACGTGACCCTCATCTTCTCCCTCGAGCGCTACGACGAGGTCATGGACGCCTACCTCCGCGGCCTCGCGAAGCGCGCCGCCGCGAAGAAGCCGATCGACAAGATCGCGTCCGTCGCGAGCTTCTTCGTGAGCCGCGTCGACACCGCGGTCGACAAGCAGATCGAGCAGAAGATCAGCCAGAGCGGCCCCGACCAGCAGGCGCAATTGAGGCAGCTCGTCGGCAAGGCGGCGATCGCCAACGCCAAGCTCGCGTACGCCGCCTTCCGGAAGAAGTTCGCCGGGGAACGCTGGCAGACCCTCGCGGCGAAGGGCGCGCGCCTGCAGCGGCCGCTCTGGGCGAGCACCTCGACCAAGAACCCGTCCTACCCCGACGTCTACTACGTCGAGGCGCTCGTCGGTCCCGACACCGTCGACACGATGCCGCCCGCGACCATCGTCGCGTACAAGGACCACGGGAAGCCCGCGCCGCGCCTCGCGGCGGGCATGGAAGCGGCGGCGGCCGTCCTCCGGCGCATCGAGGACGCCGGCATCAGCATGGACGCCGTCACCCGCAAGCTCGAGGCCGACGGCGTCGCGTCGTTCGCGAAGTCGTTCGAATCGCTGATCGCCGTCGTGTCGGCGGCGCGCGAGGCGCTCCTCCTCACCGACCTCACCCTGGCGAAGCTCGGCGCGTCGGACCGGGCGGTGCGGGCGACCCTCGCCAAGATGGACGAGGCGAAGCTCCCCGAGCGCCTCTGGAAGCAGGACCCGACGCTCTGGAAGGCGGACGACCCCGCGCACCAGGCCGAGATCAAGATCCGCATGGGCTGGATCGACGTCGCCGACCTGATGCTCGGCGAGATCGACGAGCTCACCGCCTTCGCGGACGAGATCCGCAAAGCCGGCTTCACCCGCGCGGTCCTCTGCGGCATGGGCGGCTCGTCGCTCGCTCCCGAGGTGCTGCGACGGACCTTCGGCGTCGCCAAGGGATACCTCGACGTCCAGGTGCTCGATTCGACCGATCCGGCCGCCGTCGCGACGCTCGAGCGCTGGAGCGATCCCGCCAAGACGCTCTACATCGTCTCGTCGAAATCGGGCGGCACGACCGAGCCGAACGTCTTCTTCCAGTATTTCTACGATCGCGTCCGCGCGGCCCGCGGCGATCAGGCCGGGCAGCACTTCGTCGCGATCACCGATCCGGGCACCAAGATGGAGGCGCGCGCCCGCGAGCACGGCTTCCGCCGCATCTTCCTCGCCCGGCCGGAGATCGGCGGACGGTACTCCGCGCTCTCGCACTTCGGGCTCGTGCCGGCGGCCCTCATGGGCATCGACGTCGCGAAGCTCCTGCAGCGCGCCAAGCGTATGATGCTCGCCTGCGGCGCGACCGTCCCGGCGTCGCAAAATCCCGGACTCTACCTCGGGGCCGTGATCGGCACGCTCGCCAAGGCGGGTCGCGACAAGCTCACGTTCGTGATCGACAGGAAGCTCGATACCTTCGGCTACTGGACCGAGCAGCTGATCGCCGAGTCCACGGGCAAGGAGGGCACCGGCATCGTCCCCGTCGAGGGCGAGCCCGTCGGCCGCCCCGATGCGTACGGCAAGGATCGCGTGTTCGCCTACGTCCGGCTCGACGGCGGCCAGGAGCGCGCCGTGCAGGGGCTCATCCGCGGCGGCCATCCCGTCGTCGCGTTCCGCCTGAAGGACGCCTACGACCTCGGCGGCGAGTTCCTGCGCTGGGAGATCGCGACCGCCGCCGCCGGCTGGGTCCTCGGCATCGACCCGTTCGATCAGCCGAACGTGCAGGAGTCGAAGGACAACACCGTGCGCCTGCTGAAGGAGTATCAGGAGAGCGGCGCCCTCCCCGACCCGGGCGGCATCGTGTCGGCGAATGCCACCGACTTCGCCCGCCGGCTCGAGGCGCATCTGCGGCAGATACGCAAAGGCGACTACGTGGCGGTCACCGCGTACGTCGAGCGCACCGGCGAGCGCGAGCAGGTCCTGCGGCAGATCCGGTCCGCGCTACGCGACCGCTTCAAGGTCGCGACCACCGTCGGCTACGGGCCGCGCTTCCTGCACTCGACGGGACAGCTCCACAAGGGCGGCGCCGCCAACGGCGTCTTCATCCAGCTCTCGGCGGAGCCCGCCGAGGATCTGGCGATCCCCGGCGAGACGTTCAGCTTCGGGACGCTCGAGGCGGCGCAGGCGCTCGGCGACTACCAGTCGCTCGCGTCGCGCGGCCGGCGGGCGCTCCGCGTCTCGCTCGGCGTCGACATCGACCTCGGCATGCGGACGATCCTCGCCGTCGTCGCGGACGACGGGCGGAGACGGAGCGCGGCGACCGCGAAGAGGAAGCCCGCGAAGCCGAAGGCCAAGGCGAAACCGGCGCGCGCCAAGCCGGTGAAGACGAAACGATCCACGGCGCGCGTGGCCAAGAAGAAGCCTGCCTCCAGGATCGGGACGGCGCGCCGCACGCGCGCGCGGCGGGGTCGATGAGCGCGCCCGCGCCGGCCCGCGGCAAGACGGGCGTCTCGATCAAACGGACCGAAGGTCCGGATCGGGGCGTCGAGGCGATCCGCGCCAAAGATCCCGTCACGATCGTGATCTTCGGCGCCTCGGGCGACCTCGCGAAACGGAAGCTCATCCCCGCCCTCTACCACCTCCACGCCGGCGGCTACCTCCCGGAGCGCTACGCCGTCGTCGGCTTCTCGCGCACGCCGCTCAGCGACGACGCCTACCGCGAGCACATGCTGGCGGCCCTCCGCGAGCAGGTGACGGGCGAGACCATCGGCGCCGATCATCCGATCGCCCAGGCGCTCTACTACCAGCCGGGCGACGCGGACAACCCGCAGACGTTCCAGGAGCTCCGCGTCCGTCTCGAGAAGATCGAGAAGGAGCGCGGCCTTCCCGGGAACCGGCTCTTCTACCTCTCGGTTGCGCCGGAGTTCTTCCCGCTCATCCTCGAGAACCTCGCGGCGGCGGGCCTCATCCGCCAGAAGACCGACGCCGCCTGGTCGCGCGTCATCATCGAGAAACCGTTCGGCACCGACCTCACGAGCGCGCGCGCGCTGAACGCCATCGTCGCCGCCACCCTCGACGAGAACCAGATCTACCGCATCGATCACTACCTCGGGAAAGAGACCGTCCAGAACATCTTGAGCTTCCGGTTCGGCAACTCGATCTTCGAGCCGCTCTTCAACCAGAAGTACGTCGACAACGTGCAGATCACGGTCGCCGAGGAGCTCGGCATGGAGGGCCGGCGCGGCGCCTACTACGACGGCGCCGGCACCATGCGGGACATGGTGCAGAACCACATCCTCCAGCTCTTCTGCCTGATCGCGATGGAGCCGCCGTCGGCGCTCGAGGCCCAGGCGATCCGCGACGAGAAGGTGAAGGTGCTGCGCGCGCTCGTGCCGATGACGCGCAAGGAGGTCGCCGCCAACACCGTCCGCGGCCAGTACGGCATGGGCGAGAAGAGCGGCCAGGTCGTGAAGGGCTATCGCCAGGAGGAAGGCGTCGACCCGCAGTCGTTCACCGAGACGTTCGTCGCCCTCAGGATGAAGGTCGACAACTGGCGCTGGGCCGGCGTGCCGTTCTTCCTGCGCTCGGGGAAGCGCCTCGCGAAGCGGGTCTCCGAGATCGCGGTCGAGTTCAAGCAGCCGCCGCTCCACCTCTTCCGCTATCTCGGCGAGGACGACGATACGATCGTCGCGCGCCCGATGTCGAACGTCATCGTGATGCGCATCCAGCCCGATGAAGGCATCAGCCTCTCGATCGCCTGCAAGCAGCCCGGCATGCGTATCCAGCTGCAGGAAGTCGAGATGGATTTCTTCTACGGCGAGGCCTTTCACGAGCGCTCGCCGGAAGCCTACGAGCGGCTCTTGCTGGACGCCCTTCGCGGCGACGCGTCGCTCTTCACGCGATCCGACGAGGTCGAGTACTCGTGGCGCTTCATCACCGCGATCCACGAGGCGTGGGCGAACCTGCCGCCTCCGACCTTCCCGAACTACTACCCCTTCAGCGACGGCCCGGACGAGGCGAACCGGCTGCTCGAAGGCACCCAGGCGCGCTGGCGGCCGCTCCGGGAGGCGTAGCAAGGCCCGACTCCCGGAGGCCGCGATCCGCGCGCAATCCCCTCGAAGCGATCGGAGCTGGCGATGGCCCGCTCGTCGAGCGCCGCGCGCACTCGATGTCCGAGATGTGCGTCGGCGTTCCGGGCGACGTTATCGCCGCGGGCGCGTGGTCAGACCGATTCGCGAGCGTGCGAGGCCAGCCCATCGGCGCAGGCCGCGAAGCATCACGACGTGCGCTGTCGGCTCCGCTGGCGGAGCCAGATCGCGAGCGCTTCAGCCGATAGCTCGCCGCGTGCGACCCGGAGCGTCACCTCGGTCAGCTCCGCGGACGAAAAGTCCGGCTCCACGTCGTTGATGACCAGGAACACGATGCCCGCATGCGCTCCGACTCGCTTGTTGCCGTCGACGAAGGGGTGGTTCATCACCAACGCGTGCATCAGCGCCGCCGCTTTGGTGACGACGTCGGGATACAGGTCCTCGCCCCCGAACGTCTCCTGTGAGCGCGCAACCGCCGCCTTGAGCGCTCCCCGATCACGAAGCCCGGAGGCACCGCCGAAGGCACGGAGCTGGCGCCGGTGGAGATCGAGAACCTGGTCGATGGAGAGGTACTCGATCACTTCGCCAGTTCGCGAAAGCTCTCCGTGTAGCGGTCGATGACGGCATCAGCGACTTTGCCGAATAGACGACCGACCTTGCCGTCCTCGAAATAGCGCACCCCGGCGCGGATCGTGACCGCGCCCGTCTGCGGGTGGACGCTCACGTCGACCTCGTCGCCTTTCGCGAGGTTGAGTTCCCGAACGACCTCCGCGGGCAACGTCACGGCAAGGGAGCTCCCGGCCTGAACCAGTTTTCTCTTCATGTCAGTACTAAATATGTACACATGGGACCCGTCAAGCCCTGAGCGCCTCGAAGCGCGTCCGGGCGGCGACGAGGTCGTCGAGCTCGAAGATCTCGCCGCCGCTGTGACAAACGGCAGTACAGCTCCGACCGTTTGACAATGGGGGTTGGACGAAGCCGCTTCGCGGCAGCCCCAGAATCCGCTTCTAAGCCCTTCAACTCACGGACACGGAGGTACGGGCGGAACGGCTATGGGATCGGCGCTGACGCGCTTGTAGCTGTACTTGCAGGTCGCGACCTCGGGACCATTGTCCTCGTCGATGATCTGGACGATCGACAGCATCTTGACGGAGCCTTTATCCGTCCCGGGCTTCACCTTAAAACTCGCGCGCACAACCTCTCCCTCGTCCGAGGAGGGGCACGAGAGCAGTCCGGCCTCGGCCTGCTTGTTCAGCATGGCCTGGTTGGCGCCATCCGGGACGAGGAAGCCGTTGTAGACGAAGTCGCCGTTCGGACTGATCGGAGTGTCGATGTGCACCGCGAGCAGAAAAGGATCGTCGGGGTCCTGATAGATGACCATGAAGCTGTCCGGGTTCCCCGACTTGAACTTGCCGGAAGAGAAACTGAAGCCCTGGCACGTCCACTTCCCCTCGTAGAGCCCCTGCACCTCGATCAGCTGAGCCTCGGCCGTTCGTGTCGCCGGCGGTGCGAAGGAGAGGGAGAGAAGACCGCACGCGATTGTCACAACAACTCTCGATGTCTGCATTGCTGCCCTCCTTGATAGCGGAGGCCGTGCGTCTGGCCGGCCTTTCCGCTGGTAGTTCGTGGCCACAATTCGGATTCGAATCGTGAGTCACTGGTGTCCATCGCGAGCGGAGATAACCCGGCCGGCAGCGTGGGTCCTGGCGAAACTCAGGGTTTTCTCAGGAGAAACCGAGGGATCGAGGCCACACGTCCACGAGGTTCTCCTCGCCCCGGACCTGTCCAGTTCGAGACTCGGCGCGATGCGGGCCGCGCCCATCACGGACGGCGCGTGGCCGCGAGCACATCGGCGACGAACGCCAGCAGCGCGGCGCGCGACGAGAAGAACGCCGATCGTCCCGACGCGAGATGCTCGACGCGCCCCTCGAAGCGGAGTCCCGGTCGCGACACCGGCGCGAAATGCACGACGAACGCGCGGTCGGACGGCAGCGTGCGCCGGCCGTCGTCGGGCGGAGGGTCGAGGCTCATGGCGTCCGGGAACGTATCGCCGGTTGCCGGGAGAGTCCTGGCGATACTAGGGAGGTTCCGAGGAGATGGTGACGAGCCGCGAAACACCCGCCGTACGCATCGATTCCCGCACCGGCTGGGCCTGGTGCGGCGACCGCCGCCTGGACCTGGCGCCGAAAGCGTTCGCGGTTCTCCGTCACCTCGTCGAGCGCCCGTTGCACCTGGTGACGAAGGACGACCTCTTCGCCGCCGGTTGGAGCGACGCGATCGTCGGCGAAGCGACGCTCACGAGCTGCATCCGCGACCTCCGCAAAGCGCTCGGCGACTCGTCGCGCGCCCCGCGCTACATCGAAACGGTTCATCGGCGCGGCTTCCGCTTCATCGGCCCGGTCGCGACGGCGGATACCCACGACCGGGTGGCGGTCGCGGAGGCGACGACGGCTCCGCTCGGCGTCCTCCCGATCGCCCCGCCGACGTTGGTCGGTCGCGACGGCGATCTGGCGCAGCTCCGTGCCGAGTACGCGACCGCGACCGCCGGCCGGCGCCGACTCGTTTTCGTGACCGGCGAGGCGGGGATCGGCAAGACCGCGCTCGTCGAGGCATTCCTCGAGCAGATCGCGACGGGCCACCCGGTCCGCATCGGTCGCGGGCAGTGCCTCGAGCACTACGGCGCGAGCGAGCCCTACCTTCCCATCCTGGAAGCGCTCGGCCGCATGGGCCGCGAGCCGGGACGCGAAGCGCTGCTGCGCGTCCTCACGCGCTACGCGCCGACGTGGCTCGCGCAGCTCCCCGCGCTCCTCGGCGACGACGAGCTTGCATCCGTCCAGCGGCGTACCCAAGGGACGACCCGCGAGCGCATGCTCCGCGAGCTGATCGAGGCGTGCGACGCGCTCGGCGCCGAGACGCCGTTCGTCCTCCTCCTCGAGGACCTCCATTGGAGCGACGTCGAGACGATCGACCTGGTGACCATGCTCGCCCGACGCCGCGACCCGACGCGCCTCTTGATCCTCGCGACCTATCGTGCCGCCGAGATCGCTGCCGAGTCGCACCGACTCGAGTTCGCCGTGGAGGATCTGCGCGTCCACGGCGCCTGCCACCAGATCACGCTCGATTTCCTCGACGCGGCCGCAGTCGGCGAGTACCTCGATCGTCGCTTTCCGAGTGCCGCGTTCCCGTCCGAGCTCACCGCGGTGCTGCACGCGAACACGGGCGGGAACCCGCTGTTTCTCGTGAACGTCGTCGACGAGCTCGCGGCGCAACGCCATATTGACACGACCGGCGGTCGCGCGACGCTCACGATCCCGGTGGCGCGCGTCGCGGCGGAGGTTCCGCGCACGCTCCGCCAGATGGTCGAGCGGCAGATCGATCGGCTGTCGTTGCGCGAGCAGACGGTGCTCGCGGTGGCGAGCGTCGCCGGAGCGGAGTTCTCGGCCGCGATCGCGACCGCGGACGGCATCGACGCCGGCGACGCCGAACGATGCTGCGAGGACCTGGCGCGGCGGGGATGCTTCCTGCGCGCGGCCGGAGCAGCCGAGTGGCCCGACGGCACCGTGGCGGGCCGCTACGCCTTCATCCATGCGCTCTATCGCGACGTGCTCGCCGGGCGCATTCCCGCAGGCCATCGCGTCGGCTTGCACCTGCGGGTCGGCGACCGACTCGAGCGCGCGCACGGCGCGTCCGCGCCCGATATTGCCGGCGAGCTCGCCATGCACTTCGCGCACGGTCGCGACTTCGACCGCGCGGTCCGCTATCGCCGCACGGCGGCCGAGACGGCGCTCCGCCACCACGGCTATCGCGAGGCCGTCCATCACGCGCGCCAGGCGCTGCAACTGCTCGGCGCCTTGCCGGCATCGGCTGCACGCGCGCACGACGAGATGCGCATCCAGACCTTGCTCGGCGCCGCCGTGATCGCGACCAGCGGCTGGGCCGCGCCGGAGGTGGCCGAAGCCTACGAGCGCGCGCGCACGCTCGCGGCGGCGACCGGCGTCACGCCCGAGCTCTTTCCCATCCTGCTCGGTCTCTGCGCCTTCTACTTGATGCGCGGCGAGCTCGCGGTGGCCGACGAGATGGCGGGACGGCTCCTCGGGCTCGCCGAGGCCACGAGCGACCCCGCGGCCTCGCTCGGCGCCCACAACACCGCGGGCATGGTCGCGATGTATCGCGGCGACTACGCCGGGGCCATACGCCACCTCGAGCGCTCGAAGGTGATCTACGATGCCGAGCGGCACGCGCCGAACCGGGCAAGCGGATTCACCATCGACCACGATCCCGGCGTGTCGTGCGCGGCGCACGAGGCACTGGCGCTCCTGGTGCTCGGACAGACGGATCGCGCGACGGTGCGCATGCGCGAGTGTCTCGCCGGCGCCGACACGCTCGACCATCCGCTCAGCGTCGCGATGGCGTACAACTTCGCGGCGATCTTCTACCAGCTCCTGCGCGATCCCACCGTCGTCCAGGAGCTCGAGGACGTCCGGCTCGCGTACTCGCAGAAGCACGACTTCGAGCTCTTCCTGATGCTGGGAGAGATCTATCGCGGTTGGCTGGTGGCCGAAGGTGGACGCGGCGACGAGGGCGTCGAGCGCATCCAACACGGACTCGCCGTGTATCAGGCGATCGGCGCGGAGCTCGGACGGCCGACGTTCCTCGGCATCCTCGCCGACGTCTGCAATCGTCTCGGGCGTCACGAGGAGGCGCGCGCCGCGGTCGCGACCGCCTTCGAGCTCGCGGAGCGAAGCGGGTTGCACTACTGGGACGCCGAGCTCCACCGCTTGTCGGGTAGGATCACGCTCGCCGAGGCGGGCGCCGGAGGCGACGCCGGCGCCCGGAAGGCGGAGCGCTCCTTCCATGAGGCACTCGCGATCGCCCATCGTCAGGAGGCCCGCTTCCTCGAGCTGCGCGCCGCGATCGACCTCGCGCGTCTCTGGCGCGACCGCGGGAAGCAACGCGAAGCTCGGACGCTCCTCTCCGAGCGCCTCGCGCCGCTCGCCGCGAGCCGTGACGTCCCGGACCTCCGCGACGCGCGCACCCTGCTCGAGGAGCTGGGGACGCGCCGGTCGCGGAAATCCGACGTCAGCTGACGTCGGCCGGGCACTGCATGATCCGGCGGAACGTGACGGCATCGAGGCGGATCGGCTCGGCGCTCTGCATGAAGTCGGCGCGCACCGACTCGGGGAGCTGCCTCTTCGCCGGCCGGGAACGGAAGCGGCGCCCGAACTGAGCGATCTTCCGCGCCACCTGGCCGACCTTCGACTTCGCCCACCGGTACTTCTTCGGCGTCCCGCAGAGCGTGCGCGCTTCGGCGAGCCTCGTGATCGCCCCGTCGAGCGACACGCGCAGGCTCTTCTGGAGAGCGGCCGACACCGTGAGGCCCATGGCGCGGGCGCGCACTGCGCTCAGCCGACACCCGATCGACGCGAAGGTCGCGGCCGGCGGCGCCGCGGTACACGGTTCCTCACCGCCGCCGATCGTGACCGTCGTATAGCTGCCGGTCCCGACCGACGTCGGCGAATCGAGGCCGCCGTCGTTCACGACCAGCAGCACGAGATACGTACCGGGAGCGTCGAACGTGTGCGAGGGTGTCGGGCCGACCGCGGTGCCACCGTCGTCGAAGTACCACTGGTAGCCGAGCGGTGCGCCCTCGGCGTCGGTGCTGGCGCCGCCGTCGAACACGATCGGCACGCCGACCTCGCCGACGTACGGGCCGCCGACGGCCGCACGCGGCGGCTCGTTCGCGAGCGGCGGACATGGAACGGTGAAGGATGCCGTGAGCCCGACGCCGTCCGCGTCCACGACGTAGGCGCCCGCCGCCGTCGTCGCGTCGACGGAGAGCGCGAAGCGGAGCGCCAGCGTGAGCGCGGAGACGCGGTTGAGGGCGTCGATCGGCACGTCGCGCCAGACGGATGGGCCGCTCGGTCCATCGATGCGCACGTGCGTCGTGTCGCCGGGGTGGATCGTGCTCGAGCCCGGGACCGGGCCGTCGGCGAGGTTCCATCCGCTCGCGAGCGCGACCAGTGGGACACCCGTGACGTTCGCGAGGATGCGGTCGCCGGGCGCGGCGCAGGCGGGGAAGAGCGTCAGCGCTGGCCCCTCGAACGCCTGGACGTCCGCGATCGTCGTCGCGGGTGGCGACGTCTTGGCCCCGTCGGAGACGGTGAGTGCGACCGTGTAGCGGCCGGGCGCCGCGTACGCATGCGCGAACGGCGCATCGACGGGAACGGTCACCGGCGGCGTGCCGTCGCCGAAGTCCCAGCGCGCCGCGAGCGCGTGGCCCAAGGGATCGAACGAGCGGCGTGCGTCGAAGCGGATCGCCGCCGACGGTGCGCCCGCCGTGGCGAAGCCGCGGTAGGGTCCCGCGGCATCGGCGACGAGTCCGGACGGCCAGCGGTCGCGCACGAAGACGTCCTCGAGGCCGTTCGTGTCGGCTGGCACCAGATTCGTCGCGTCGGAGACGAACGCGACGAAGCGGCCGTCCGCGCTCAAGGCCATGCGGGTCTCGTCGTTGATGAAATGTCCTTCGCCGCTGCTGCCGTCGCCTTGATCGCCGTTCGTGGCGACGCTCGCGAGGTCGGTCGAGCCGGCGACGAGATCGCGGACGAAGACGTCCTCACGGTTGTTGGTGTCCGCGAGCACGAGGTTGTCGGCCCGCGAGCGGAAGACGACGAAGCGTCCGTCGGCGCTGATCATCGGGTCACGGTTGCACGTGGCCACCGACTCGAACCTCGAGCACGTCGCCTGCTCGCCTGCGCCGGAGATGTCCGCACGCATGGTCGTGCCTTGAACGCGGTCACGTACGAAGACGTCGCCGAAGCCGTTGGTGTCGCCGGCGACCAGGCTCGACGACGGCGACACGAACGCGACGAAGCGGCCGTCGGCGCTGATCGACGGGCTCGCGGCGGTCGCGGCGCTCGCCGGGGCGCCGCCGGTCGGGACGCTCACGAGCTCGGTCGTCTGCGCCACGCGATCGCGCACGTAGACGCGCTCGAAGCCGAACGCCGGCGTCCCGATGACGAGATCGGTCGCGCCCGACTCGAAGGCGACGTAGCGGCCGTCGGCGCTGATGCCGAGTCGCGGGTCGCTGCCGGAACTGGCGCCGGCGCCCGACTGTCCACCACCCGCGGCAATGTTCACGCGCTCGGTCGTACCGTTCACCCGGTCGCGTACGAACACGTCGCCGGTGTCGTTGGTGTCGCCGGCGACGAGGTTCGTCTGGTTCGAGTAGAACGCGACGTAGCGCCCGTCGGCGCTGAGCGCCGGCCGGAGGCTACGACACGGGTCGGTGGCCGTCGGCGGGCACGTGCCCCCGAGCTCTTCGGACGAGACGTCGGCCCGTTCCTCGGAGCCGGTCGCGAGATCGTGGACGAGGATGCTCACGACCGGCGCGCTCGTCGCCGAGCTCGCCTCCGTGCACTCGTAGGCGACGAAACGGCCGTCGCCGCTCACGGTCGGGAAGTCGCTTTTCTGGCACGCGGACGCGCTCACGGGGATGGTCGTGCCCGCGCGCCGGTCGCGCGCGTACACGTGACTGTCGCCGAGCGCGCCGAGCCCGTCCGCCGCCGAGCGAAAGACGACGATCGCGCCGTCGGCGCTCATCGCGGGCACGAAGGATCCGGAGTCCCCGGTCGCCTCCTCGCCGTGCGGGCCGACGCTCACGCGTTCGG
This sequence comes from Deltaproteobacteria bacterium, assembly GCA_020848745.1. Classification (NCBI taxonomy): domain Bacteria; kingdom Pseudomonadati; phylum Myxococcota; class Myxococcia; species Deltaproteobacteria bacterium. Next base: position 23,722 of record JADLHM010000030.1, read on the forward strand.
TCGTGCCGACGAGCGGCTGATCGCCGAAGACGGCGACCGCCGCCGTCGTGGTACCGACGGCACCATGATCGTCGGTGACGGTGAGGGTCGCCGTATAGGTGCCCGGCTCGGCGTACATATGCGCCGGAGTCGGCCCGGTCGCCGTCGCGCCGTCGCCGAAGCTCCACGCGTACGCGACGATCGTGCCGTCGACGTCGAAGGAGCGCGTGGCGTCGAACGCGACCGCGCCGCCCGCGGTCCCGCGCCGCGCGCCGCCGGCGTGCGCCTCGGGCGCGAAGTTGTCGCCGAGCGTGTAGTACGAGTCGCCGTGACGCGCGTACGCGACCTGGAACTTGAGGACGTCGCCCGTGCGCACCGTGCCGGTCTTCCGCTCCTCGACCGTGCGCGCCCCACTCGCGTCGTGCGCGCGGACGTTCAGCGTGTACGGGCCGTCGCCGGTCGCGATCATCTCGAAGCGATAGCGTCCCTCGAGTGGCCGCGGGATCGTGAGTATGCGGCCGGGCGGGAGCGGTGCGAGCGTGCCGAGGGGATCGGCCCACACCGGCTGCGGCATGTAGGACGCGTCCGGCACGTCGACGACGGTCGTCGCGGTCGCGGGATCCCATCCGACCCGCCGTCCGCGCGGGTCGATCACGGTGATCTCGACGGGTGACTTCGTCGATGCGGTGAGCGGGGCGGGGCGGATCTGGCCGTTGTCGTCGACGTCGTCGTCGCTGGGGTCGGGCGACTCGTCGGCGTGGCGGAGGACGGCGCGGAGACCACCGCTCACCAGGCGCTGCCATTCCGGCCCGAGGATGTGCTCGAGCGGCACCGGATAGTCGTCCCAGCGGAGGCGCGCCGGATCGAGCACGAGATAGGACGAGCTCACGTCGTCCCACCCGACGACGACGACCGGATGGAAGCGGCCGGGTTCGCGTTGCAGATAGAGGATCGACGGGATGCCGCTCTCGAGATCGCCGTCGACGTACACGCGCATCTCCGGCCATGCGTGCGGAACGAAGTCGATACCGGCCTGGATGCCGGACGCGTCCCGGAAGCCGAACGAGAATGCGTCGTAGTCGACGATCACGGTTTCCGCGGGGCTCGTCTGATAGCCGCTGAACTCGATGAGGAAGGCGTGGATGTAGTCGGGCGTCGGACCGAGCACCGACTGATTCCCCGGCACGGGGAAGAGCGGCACCAGGTTTTGCGACGCCGCCACCATCGCGATGCAGGCGAGCAGCGAGCCCCGCTTCCGCATCGGCACGTCCTGGTTCGCGCCGACCAGCACCGACCGCCAGAGCGGGTCCTGTTGCGAATAGAACGGCACCGGGAGCGGATTCGGATTCGGGTGCGGCGCGGCTGCGACCGGTCGGGCGGCGAGCAGGGCGACGAGCAGGATCAGGGCGACGAAACGATGCTTCTCCATGACGGATCTCCTCTCTGGCCGACGCTGATAGGACCGTCGCGTCACGGAGTCCTGGACGAGATCAGGAGAAACTCAGGTGATTTCGAGGCGGCTCCCACGGTCGCGAGCGCCATGCCGTTTCTTGTCGACCGGCCTCATCCCCTCACTATCGCCACTCCGTGGGCGGCCGCTCGAGACCTCGCATTCCGCTCCTGCTCTTCGCCCTCGCGGCCCGGGCTGTGGGGACTCAGCCGAGCGGAATTCGATCAGATCGTGGTTGGCGATCTCACACGCCTCCTAATCTGGCCGCCGACCCCTGCAAGGGGTGCTCTTCTCGTAGGATGGTGCGGTTATGGCGCGACCTCGATCACGAGCGATGGATCGAAGGATGCGTTCTCGACGACGCCGCTCTTCGCGTAGCCGCGCGGATTGGCGACGACGCGCGTGCTGCCGACCGTGTAATCGAAGCTGTCGTGCATGTGCCCATGCAGCCACAACCGCGGCTTCCAGCGCAGGATGCGGTCCTCGAGGTCGCTGACGAAACAGGGGTTGAGCGGCGAACCGGCGAAGCGCGGATGGATGCTGCCGCGCGCCGGCGCAAAGTGCGTGACGACAACTGTCGGGCCGTCGTGCGCCTCGCCGAACTTCGCATCCAACCACGCGACCGACTTCTCGAACTCCGCGCGCGACACATCGGGCGTGAAGAGTTCGGCGCGTCCGGGTGCGACCGCGATGCGCGAGAAGTCGCGCACCATCGACATCGCCTGCCGCAGCCCGGCTTCGCGCTGCTGCGCGTCGGCGAACAGCCGATGGTCCGACCACAGCGTGCAGCCAAGAAACCGCACGCCCTCGAAGTGCCACTCTTCGCATTCGAGGACGTGGATTCGCGATCCCTTCGCGTGTTCGCGAAGCTGCGCGATCGTCGTCTCGAGGTCCGAGCCGTAGAACTCGTGATTGCCGGCGACCACCAGCGTCGGCTGCTCGAACTGCCTGGCCCATTCGATCGAGCCTTGCGCCCGGGCCAGATCGCCGGCGACGACGACGACGTCAGCGTCGGTGCGCGGCACCGGCATGGGATGCACCGACAGGTGCAGGTCGGACAAGAGTTGGATCTTCAATCGCTCACCGCGTTCCGGCATCCTTCACCGCCTTTTGCGCCTTCTCGAGCGCGACGCGTTCGGTCGCGTCGCGCGCGACGGCGACCGAGCCGAGCACATGGCCTGCCTCGTCGCGAACGAGCGAGAAGCTCATCTCGACGTAGAGCTTGGCGCCCGACTTGCTCAGCCCGCGCGTCAGCGTCGGGTGGCCGCTCAGGCGCAGCTTGCCGCTCTGCATCGCGGCGTCGAAGCCGCGCCAGTGCGCGACGCGCAGGCGCTCGGGGATGATCAAGTCGAGGCTGCTGCCGATCGCCTCGCTCGCGGTGAAGCCGAACATCGCCGCGGCGGCTGCGTTCCAGCGCTCGATCACGCCTTCGCGGTTCGCGTAGACGATCGCTTCGGCGGTCTGCGCAATGATCTGTTCGGCAAGCGACGCTGCCGCGCCGTCCGGGCTGGCAGGCTCCGTGGTCGAAGCTGAGTCCATGGACCGATCTCCCTTCGCGCGACGGTCCTCGACGGGCGCGCATCCGTTCGGTGGTAGTCTCGCTCGGCGCGTTGTCAGCCTACCCGTTGTCAGACAGTCGGATCTGTACTGCCGCTTGAGTCGTCCTCGACGACGACGACGCGCTCGTCACCGCGTCGATCAACATCTCCGCGGCAACACGATCGGCGGCATGGAGCGGACGCGCCGCTGGCTCACGGGCACTCGCCGCGATGGGCGACGCTGGTGCCGTCGCCGCCGTCTACGCTCGCTTCCTCGCAGAGCAGGCGGGCGCGGGCCGTGACCTTGCAATGGCTCGCGACGCCGAGCTGGGTCTCGAGGCTGGCGAGCGCCGGCGCGACCCGGGCCTCGTCCTTGATCGTGTGGCACTGGAGATGGTCGCGCTGCTGCGCGCCGCTCGGCGCGGCCGCGGTGAGTGCGAGCATCGCCACGATGCCGCTCGCTCGGCTGATCGTCGTCCTTCGCATGATCGATCCTCCTTGGGGGCTGCCGTCGCGCCGCGCGTCGTGACGATCTCGGCGGGCGGCGACGTCGATGGGCGGAGCATACCGCGCGCCGGAAGGTCGGGTCGACGACGAACCAGCGGAGCATCGCATCCCGATGTCGGCGTCGATGTCCACGTCGCATGCGTGTTTCCGATCCCGAGACGTCAGTGGCCTTTCACCTTCTCGTGATGACCACCGAAGGCATAGCGCATCGCGGAGAGGACACGATCCTGGAACTCGGCCTGGCCGCGCGAGGCGAAACGCTCCATGAGCGCCGCCGCGAGGACGTTCGCCGGCACCGCTTCGTCGATCGCGGCGTCGAGGGTCCAGCGGCCCTCACCGGAGTCCGAGACGTGGCCGGAGAAGCCGTCGAGCTGCGGGTCGCTCGCGAACGCGCGCGCGGTCAGATCGAGCAGCCAGGACGCGATCACGCTGCCGCGCCGCCACACCTCGGTGATCTCGGCGAGATCGAAATCGTACTGGTAGTACTCCGGGTCGCGGAGCGGCGTCGTCTCGGCGTCGGCGGCATGCGCGTGCTTCCCGATGTCGGCATGGCGGAGAATGTTCAGTCCCTCGGCGTACGCCGCCATGAGGCCGTATTCGATGCCGTTGTGCACCATCTTCACGAAGTGACCCGCGCCGCTCGGACCGCAATGCAGGTACCCCTCCTCCGCGGTCGACGTCCGCGACTCGCGGCCCGCCGTCGGCTCGAGCCGTCCGCACCCTGGCGCCAGCGTCTTGAAGATCGGAGCGAGGCGCCGCACGACCTCCGCCTCGCCGCCGATCATGAGACAGTAGCCGCGCTCGAGCCCCCAGACGCCGCCGCTCGTGCCGCAGTCGACGTAGTGGATGCCGCTCGCCGCGAGCCGCTTCGCGCGGTCGACGTCGTCGCGGTAGAACGAGTTGCCGCCGTCGATCACGACGTCGCCGGGCGCGAGCTTCGGGACGAGGTCGGCGAGCGTCTGGTCGACGAGCGCCGCCGGCACCATCAGCCAGAGCGCCCGTGGCGGGGCGAGGGCCGCGACGAGCGCGTCGAGCGAATGCACACCGGTCGCACCCTCGCGTGCGATCGCGTCGACCGCAGTCGGCACGACATCGTACGCGACCACCTCCTGGCCGCCGCGCAGCAAGCGCCGGGTCATGTTGGCGCCCATCCGTCCCATCCCGATCATCCCGAGTTGCATGTCGTCACCCTCCTCCGGTCGTGCGTTTCGGTCGCTTGAGCTTCGGCTCGATCCCCGCGGCGAGGTACGGCTCGATCCACCCGTGGCCCGCTTCGGGCCAGGCGTCGAACATCGGCAGATAGGGCTTGATGTCGAGGATCGGGGTCTCGTCGAGGAGGTCGAGGCCGAGGACGTGGATCTCGCCGCGCGCGACGTCGACCGACTCGAGCGCCACGTTGGTGAGGCCGAGCGGCGACGGGCGGTCGGGCGCGCGGGTCGCGAAGAGGCCGCGTTTGGGGCCGCCCCGCGGAGGCCGCACCTTCGATCCCCACCCGCCGCTGCGGTGGAAATGGAAGAGCAGCCAGATCCGGCCGAAGCCCTCCAGGTCGGCCAGCGCCTCGCGAAACTCCGGCGCGATCTCGATGACGCCCTTCGCATCGGCGGCCGCCGGCGGCTGGTGCGGCGCGTCCTCCCGGCGGGTCCAGGGGGTCCGGGCGCAGCCGATGATGCGGAGCTCGAGCGTCACGGCGCTCCCTACTTATCGCTGCGCGGCGCCGGCCGCGACCGCAGGGCTACCTGCCGAGACGCGGCGAGACGGCGCCCCCGGAGAGCGAGCGGTCTCCTCGGGGATACGCTCCGAGACAGCGCCCCGAACGGCGCGCTATTTCACGATCGGGATCCCGCACAGCGGCCCGACCACGTCGACGGCGGACTTCGCCACCGTCAGCGCGCCCGTGAGCGTATTGAACGCGCAGAGATCGAGGCATCCCGATTTGTGGTACCCATCGCAGTCCCAGTGCTTCGCGGGGGGCAACGGGTTGCTGTTGGCCGGATAGAGGAGCGCGGTCTGCGGCGTGGAGTGGTAGCTCAGATCCTTGCAGATGCCGGCCTCGACGAGCGCCGGATGGCAGCGGGGACCCTGCGTACACTCCGCCAGGCCGTGCCCCGGCTGCGGCACGCACATGTCGATGTCGTGCGTCCCCACCCCGACGCAGATGTCGCAGGGGAAGAGGAGATCGCGGTTCAACGCGTTCGGATCGCCGGGCGTGAACGACGGCGGCTCCTTCGGCTGCTCGGGAACCGGCTCCGCGAGGCACTCGGCGATGAAGGTCGGGCCATCGACGTCGCCATGGAACGTGCGGATCGGGCCATCGAAGGACGGAGCGCTGGAGGGCAGCGACGCCGATCCCGCGCGGGCCTCGCGCCATGCTCCGTTCACGCGCGAGTCGTCGTCACCCTTGGTGACGGGAATCGAGAAGTCCGGATGCACGTCGACGAGGGTGATGTCGTCGAACGGCGTCGGCATGTTGATGTACGCCACCAGGTCCATCCCCGCGTCGACCAGGAACGATCCGGCGGCGCTCGCGCCGTCGCGCAGCACGAGCTGCGTGTAGAGGTCGAGGTCGTTGTCGACGCGGTAGCGGAACCCTTCCGACGCGTAGAGGGCGAGCTGCCCGGCGACCGCCGCGTCGGCCTTCGGCTTGATCCAGATCTTGAACGAGAGGTTGACGCCGCTGCTCGTCAGCCACGAAGGCAGGATGTCCGTCGGTGAGTAGCTGATCTCCGCCTCGGCGCGGAGGTGGACGCTCGCTTCCTTCTCCGCGTTGCTGCGCGCCGCCCCGAGGTCGTGGTCCGGTCGGACGGCGTTCGGGTCGCCGGCCGGAGTCCAGGCGCTCGTCCAGGGACGCGGGTCGCGGCTCCCGAGGCCGACCTGACTGTCCCAGCCGATGGCGGAGGTCAGGGACCAGGATTGGGTGGAGAAGAGCACGCCCGGAATGCGTCCGTACCAGTCGGAGAAGTCGACGAACGCGTCGAGCGCGGGATCGTGGAAGCGATAGTCGAGCGGGCCGCGCGTCTCTGCCGACGTGCCGAACGGCGACAGTACCGTGCCGAGCTTCGACCAGAATTGGATCTGCGGCCGCACGTTCACCGGTCCGTACGGCGTCACGACGGTGATCACGGGGGCCTGGAGGCCGAGGTAGCGCGCCGACTCGTTGGCGAGGACGTCGAGCGCGTGCGCGGCTTTGACGGGATAGCTGCCGCACGACCGCCCGACGGGATGGGCGGGGCAGCTCGCCGCGAGCCGCACGACGATGTCCTGCCCGACGCCGGCCAGACACCCGAAGACCGGCACGCAGAAGTCGATGTTCTGGTAGAGGCTCACCATCCGCTGATCGACGTCGAAGGCGCGGAACGCGACCTTCTGGCTGATCGACACGTCACCGATTCCGATGTCCACCCCGGCGACGTTGGTGTGCGGCCCGTTGGCGAGGTCCTTGGCGATACAGAGACCCGCCTGCGCCATGATCTCGCCGCGCCCCCCGAAGTGGTTCCAGCTCGCCGGCTGGGTCACCGAAGGGAAGAGCGACACGCCGGTGAAGATCTCCTGCGCGCGCTTGCCGCAGCTCGCGCTCGTGGACAGGCAGGGCTCGCCCTGGAGCTGCTCGCAGATCTCACCGAGGATCTGGAGCAGCTCATCGGTCGCGGTGGTGCAGGTCGTCGAGCCATAGAGCTGCTGGCCGTCCTCGAGCGGCTCGGTGCCCGGATCGACGAAGCAGGCCTCGGCGATGCCCTTCACCTTGAAGCCGCCCTTGGGCTTGTTCTCGACGGTGCGCGGCAGGGTGAGGCGCAGGTTCAGCTCGCTACAGCTCGCGTTCGTCACACCACGGAGCCGGACCTTGCCGTCGATCCCGTCGCAATCGGTCCAGACGGCGCTGAGCCGCATCCCGAGCCGCCCCGGGCGGAGGTCGGCGGGGACCGGCGGGCAGACGCCCGGGATCGAGACCATCCCATCGGCAAGGAGGACGCCGGACCAGGCGCGCCTGACCGTGCCGTCGCCGACGTCAAGCGGCGCCTCCGCGAACACGAACTGGCCGCCGGGACACGAAATCAGGGGTTTCCGCTTCGCGTGAGCCGGCGCTCCGACCAGGAGCGTCGCGCACAGCACCCCCATGGCTACCGCTCTCGGCGAGGGCATGGCTCCGCGCCTAGTCGACACGGCGCCCGGCACGGGATGACGATTGCCGCCATCGACGCTGATCGCCGCCTGCCGATACCGTGACGGCAGCGTCTCCGGCTGGCCCGCTCCCCCCATGGCGTCCGTCTCCCGGACCGCGGCGCGCTCGCAATTACCGGCGCCGGATGCTACAGAGCGCCGCCTTGTAAGCCGGCCGGGTCGTCGACGGGCGGCGAGTTCGTCGGGAGTGCGCAGAAGCGCTCGCGGGAAGCAGACGTCACGACGTCCCTGCCTTCTCGTCCGGGCGGCCAACCACTCGAAACCTTAGAGGCTGGTCGGACCGTTCCCCTTCCCGCCTCGAGTTTTTGGAGGAGGCACCCGCATGATTCGGGCACGTGTAACGTCATCGTTGTTGGCAGTCGCGGTTTTCGTCCTGGGCGCGGCCGGCATGGCCGGCGCCAGCGAAGCCGAGCTCATCCTTCCGAACCTCGCGTCCGAGAAGTTCCTCGGCACGGACGGCTGGACGCTCCTGCTGGTCATGGGCGGCGTCATCTGCGCCTTCGGCCTCGTCTTCAGCTTCATGCAGTTCAACACGCTGAAGAACCTGCCCGTGCACCGCTCGATGCTCGAGATCTCCGAGCTCATCTACGAGACCTGCAAGACCTACCTGGTCACCCAGGGCAAGTTCATCCTGATCCTCGAGCTCTTCATCGGCGCGATCATGGTCGTCTACTTCGGCTTCCTGATGCACTTCGACGCCGTCAAGGTCGTGGTCATCCTGCTCGCGAGCCTGGTCGGCATCGCCGGCAGCTACGGTGTCGCCTGGTTCGGCATCCGCGTGAACACCTTCGCGAACTCCCGCACCGCCTTCGCGAGCCTCGAAGGCAAGCCCTTCCCGACCTACGCGATCCCGCTCCAGGCCGGCATGAGCATCGGCATGCTGCTGATCAGCGCCGAGCTCGTGCTCATGCTCGCGATTCTCCTGTTCATCCCCGCCGACTTCGCGGGCGCCTGCTTCATCGGCTTCGCGATCGGCGAATCGCTCGGCGCCTCGGCGCTCCGCATCGCGGGCGGCATCTTCACCAAGATCGCCGACATCGGCTCCGACCTCATGAAGATCGTCTTCAACATCAAGGAGGACGACGCCCGCAACCCCGGCGTCATCGCCGACTGCACCGGCGACAACGCCGGCGACTCGGTCGGCCCCTCGGCCGACGGCTTCGAGACCTACGGCGTCACGGGCGTCGCGCTCATCACGTTCATCCTGCTCGCCGTCCCGTCCACACAGGTGAACGTGCAGGTTCAGCTCCTCGTCTGGATCTTCGTCATGCGCCTCATGATGCTGATCGCGAGCGCCGCCTCGTACTGGATCAACGACGCCATGGCGCGCAGCCGCTACCTGAACGCCGACAAGATGAACTTCGAGGCGCCCCTCACCCAGCTCGTGTGGATCACCTCGATCGTGTCAGTCGCGATGACCTACGTCGTGTCGTTCCTGTTGATCCCGGGGCTCGGCGACGGCTCGCTCTGGTGGAAGCTCTCGACGATCATCACCTGCGGCACGCTCGCCGGCGCGATCATCCCCGAGGTCATCAAGATCTTCACCTCGACCGAGTCCGGACACGTCCGCGAGGTCGTGACCGCGTCGCGCGAGGGCGGCGCCTCGCTGAACGTGATCTCGGGCCTCGTCGCCGGCAACTTCAGCGCGTACTGGATGGGCGTCGTCATCGTGTCGCTCATGGGCACCGCGTTCGCGGTGTCGCTGATGGGGCTCGACTCGCTGTTCATCAAGGTCGGCGACCTCACGCCCGCGCCGGTCTTCGCCTTCGGCCTCGTCGCCTTCGGCTTCCTCGGCATGGGGCCGGTGACGATCGCCGTCGACTCGTACGGCCCCGTGACCGACAACGCCCAGTCGGTCTACGAGCTCTCGCTCATCGAGAACGTCCCGAACGTCTCGGCCGAGGTCAAGAAGGACTTCGGCTTCACGCCGAACTTCGAGAAGGCCAAACACTACCTGGAAGAGAACGACGGCGCCGGCAACACCTTCAAGGCGACCGCCAAGCCGGTGCTGATCGGCACCGCCGTCGTCGGCGCCACCACGCTGATCTTCTCGATCATCATGGTGCTGACGCACGGCCTCACCCAGCAGCTCGACAAGCTGTCGCTCATGCACGCGCCCTTCCTGCTCGGGCTCGTCACCGGCGGCGCGGTCATCTACTGGTTCAGCGGCGCGTCGATGCAGGCCGTCGCGACCGGCGCCTACCGGGCCGTCGAGTTCATCAAGCAGAACATCAAGCTCGAGAACACCGAGAAGGCCTCGATCACCGACTCGAAGAAGGTCGTCGAGATCTGCACCCAGTACGCGCAGAAGGGCATGTTCAACATCTTCCTGACGGTCTTCTTCTCGACCCTCGCCTTCGCCTGCGTCGAGCCGTTCTTCTTCATCGGCTACCTGATTTCCATTGCGCTGTTCGGCCTCTACCAGGCGATCTTCATGGCGAACGCCGGCGGCGCCTGGGACAACGCGAAGAAGCTCGTCGAGGTCGAGCTGAAGGAGAAAGGCACCGAGCTGCACGCCGCGTCGGTCGTCGGCGACACCGTCGGCGATCCCTTCAAGGACACCTCGTCGGTCGCCATGAACCCCATCATCAAGTTCACGACCCTCTTCGGGTTGTTGGCGGTCGAGCTCGCGATCACGATGTCGCGGGGCGCGAGCGCGACCCTCGCGGTCGTGTTCTTCGCGCTGTCGCTCGTGTTCGTGTACCGCTCCTTCTACGGGATGCGGATTCCGCTGCACGAGAAGTAGGTCACGCACCAGGGCCGGCGCGCGGCGATCGTCGCGCGCCGGCCCCGATGTCGCCGTGAGCCGGCCGGCACGACCCGGAGCGCCCGGTGAGTGGCCGGGCGACCACCCTCTACTCGCAGTTCCACCCGCGACCAACCGATCGGTGACGCGGTCAGGATGACGCCAGCACCTGGAGACGGAGACCCTTGAATCGCTTGAAGGCCCGATCCGTCGTCACGAGCTGATACCCACCCGACAGAGCGAACGCAGCGAGATACGCGTCCATCCACAGCTTCGGAGAAGCGGTCGCACGCACTGCCAGGGCCTTCCAGCACAGGTCCGTTCCGCGCGGCTCATCCACGAACGAGACACTGCCGCCGTCGAGCCATCCCTCATAGGCGGCCCAGGCCTGCGCATTGCTCAGCGGCTCGATGCCGTAGGGGGCGAGAACCTCCGCCGTGGTCAGCAACCGCAGGAACGACTGTTGAGTCGCGCGGCAGAACATCACCTGATCCACTGCTCCGATCCCATCGAACCACGCCCGCGACGCTCGGTGAAAGCCATGTGTGGACACGGTCAGCGCGAGCCACACGTTGCTATCGGCGAGTTTCAGCATGCCATGACGCTTCTTGTCTGAGCAGAATCTCGGCAGTGCGCTGCGGCGTCATTTCGGTCGCCGCGGTAGCCGGGTGACGGCCCTTGACCAGCGGGAGGCGGCGCTTGCCCTTCCGGGCGGCCTTCTCCGCCGCGCTGGCTGCCCCGGCGACCAGGCCCGCTCGCAGCAGATCCGCCACGGCGTCCTTCAGCTTGCGTCCCTCATGCACGGCTTTCAGCTTGATCTCACGCACGAGATCGCTTGGAAGGTCCACGGTGGTCTTCATGGAAGCAAGCTTCCCAGCTTCCCAGCTTTCCGTCAAGCTGTTCCCATGTGCGGTGCACGGTGTCACATGTGCGAGCTCGCGATCACGATGTCGCGCGGCGCGAGCGCGACCCTCGCGGTCGTGTGCTTCGCGCTGCCGCTCGTGTTCGTGTACCGCGATCAGGCGGGCCGATGAGGCGGCCGCCGTCTCTCCAGCATCCGCACGGTCTGCGCCGTCGCACCGGAACCGGGCGAGATACGGAGGTCCCGGCGCGTCAACGGCCGCCCGTCGGCGTCGGTCACGCGCAGCTTCGGGACGCGCCGGCCGGTCGCGCGGTCCCTCACCACGACGGGCTCCCGCCCGCGGCCGAACACCCACTCGTCGGCCCACTCGCGCAGCGCGGTCAGGACCGGCAGCAGCGCCTCGCCCTTCTCGGTGAGGCGGTACTCGAAACGCTGGCCCTCGTGGCCCACGTCGACACGTTCGAAGACGCCGTGGTCGACGAGGTGCTGGAGGCGGGTCGACAGGATGTTGCGCGCGATGCCGAGGTTCGACTCGAAATCGCCGAAGCGGCGCGTGCCGAAGAAGGCGTCGCGCACGATCAGGAGCGTCCACCAGTCGCCGATGGCCTCGAGCGCCTGGGCGATCCCGCAGTTCATCCCGTCGAAGCGCTTCCTCCCCATGCCGGGAGCCTCGCGCAGATGGTTGCATCATGCAACCTGATGGTCTACCCAATCCGGCGTACCCTGCGAGGAGACCCCATGGCCACCGCATCCATCCCGTCCGACTGGAAATCCAATGCCTGCATCCTGTGCGCCTGCAACTGCGGCATCGAGGTGCAGCTCGGCGGAGCGGACGGCCGCCAGCTCGTGCGTGTGCGCGGCGACGACGCGCATCCCATCTCGCAGGGCTACGCGTGCGAGAAGGCGTTGCGCCTCGACTTCTACCAGAACGGCCCGCACCGGCTGACGAAGCCGCTGCGCCGCCGCGCCGACGGCACGTTCGAGGAGATCGACTGGGACACGGCGGTCCGCGAGGTCGCGGAGAAGCTGGCGGCGGTGCGCGACGCGCACGGCGGCGAGTCGATCTTCTATTACGGCGGCGGCGGCCAGGGAAACCACCTGCCCGGCGCCTACGGCCGTTCGACGAAGAGCGTGCTCGGCGTGCGCTACCAGTCGAGCGCGCTCGCGCAGGAGAAGACGGGCGAGTTCTGGGTCGCCGGCCGGATGCTCGGCGGCTTCTCGAGCAGCGACTTCGAGCACTGCGAGGTCGCGATCTTCCTCGGCAAGAACCCCTGGTTCTCGCACGGCATCCAGCGCGCGCGCGTCACCCTGCGCGAGATCGCGAAGGACCCGCTGCGCACGCTCGTCGTGATCGACCCGCGCCGCACGGAGACCGCCGAGATCGCCGACGTGCACCTCCAGGTGCGCCCCGGCGCCGACGCCTTCCTGCTCGCCGCGCTCTGCGCCGTGCTCGTGCAGGAGGACCTCTGCGCGCGCGAATGGATCGCCGCCCACGCCGACGGCACGGCCGACGTGCTGCCCCACTTCGCGTCGCTCGACGTCGCGGCGTACTGCGAGAAGAGCGGCGTGCCGGAGGAGCGGGTGCGCAGCACCGCGCGGCGCATCGCCCGCGCGTCGAGCGTCGCGTTCTTCGAGGACCTCGGCGTGCAGATGAACCTGCACTCGACCCTGGTGTCGTATCTCCACTACCTGCTGGTGTTGCTCACGGGGAACTTCGGCAAGCAGGGCGCCGCCTACCGGCCGACCTCGCTCGTGCCGCTCGTCGCGGGGCTCGAGCGCCTCGACGCCGATCTGCGCCGCACGCCGGTCACCGGCGCGCGCATCATCGCCGGCCTGATTCCCTGCAACTCGATCCCCGAGGAGATCCTCACCGATCACCCGAAACGCTTCCGCGCCATGCTCGTCGAAAGCGGCAACCCCGCGCACTCGCTGGCCGACAGCGCGCGCATGCGCGAGGCGCTCGCGGCGCTCGACCTCCTGGTGGTGATCGACGTGGCCTTCACGGAGACGGCGCGGCTCGCGCACTACGTGCTGCCGGTCGCGAGCCAGTTCGAGAAGGCGGAGGCCACCTTCTTCAACTTCGAGTTCCCGCAGAACTACTTCCACGTGCGCCGGGCGCTGATGGATCCGCTGCCGGGGCTCTTCTCCGAGGCCGAGCTGCACGCGCGCCTCGTCGAAGCGCTCGGCGCGCTCCCGCAGGACGCCGTCGCGGCGCTGCGCAGCGCCTGGGGCGACGGGCGCGCGGCCTTCCGCACGAAGTTCTTCGAGCTCGTCGGGGCGAGGCCCGACCTACTCGGCGTCGTGCCGGTTCTTCTCTTCCGTGCGATCGGCGATCTGCTGCCGAAGGGCCTCGCGGAGTCTGCCGCCATCTGGGGGCTCTGCCAGATCGCGGCGCAGCGGCAGCGCGAACCGATGGCGCGCGCGGGCTTCGGCGGCGAGCCGGGCGACGCGGGCGACGCCCTCTTCGACGCGCTGATCGGGAGCAGGAGCGCCGTCATCTTCTCGGTCGACGACTGGGAGGAGAGCTTCGCGCGCGTGCACACGCCGAACGGCCGCCTCCAACTCGCCATCCCGGAGCTCTTCAACGAGCTCGACGCGCTGGCCGACGAGCCCGCGCCGGGCGTATCGCCGGAGTTCCCGTTCGTGCTCTCGGCGGGCGAGCGGCGCTCCTTCACCGCGAACACGATCATCCGCAACCCCGCCTGGCGGCGGAAGGACAAGAGCGGCGCGCTGCGCATGAACCCCGGCGATGCGGAACGTGTCGGTGTCGCCGAGGGCGGGCGCGTGCGGCTCTCGACCCGCCGGGGCAGCGCGGTGGTCGACGTCGAGGTCTCGGACCGCATGCAGCCGGGGCACGTCTCGCTGCCGAACGGCCTCGGCCTCGACTTCCCCGACCTCGGCAGGACGGGCGTCGCGCCGAACGACCTCACGCGCATCGAGGACCGCGACTGGCTCGCCGGCACACCGTGGCACAAGCACACGCCGGCGCGGATCGAAGCCCTGTGAGCGCGGCTTCCGGAGACGCGGCCGGCGCGAGCGACGGCGTGGTGCGCGAGGAGGTGCGCGGCCGCGTCCTGGTGATCGAGGTCGATCGCAGCGCCAAGCGGAACGCGTTCACCCCGGAGCTCTTCGATCGCCTGCGCGACGCACTGACCCGCCTCGACGACGACCCGGCGCTGTGGGCCGGCGTGCTCGCGTTCGCCGGCGCGCACACGACGGCGGGCCTCGACCTGCCCCGCTTCGCGGGAGTGTTCGGCTCGGCCGAGGCGGCGCCGCGCGATCCGCGCGTCGACCCCTTCGCCCAGTTCGCCCCCGATTCGAGAGGAGCGCAGGATCCGGCATGAGCGAGCAAGATTCGCAACGCGCCGGGCGCACGACGCGCCGCAGTTTCCTCAAGGCCCTCGGCTCTGCCGCCGGGCTCGCCGCCCTGCCGATCGGAACGTCGCGCGCCGAGGTCCCTTCGGCGCGCGGCGGCGACGACTACGACGTGGTCGTGATCGGAGCGGGCTTCGCCGGCGTCGCGGCCGCGCGCGAGCTCGGGAACGCGGGCCTTCGTACCGTCGTCCTCGAAGCCCGCAACCGCATCGGCGGCCGCACCTTCACCGCCGAGCTCGACGGCCGGCACTACGACCTCGGCGGCATGTGGGTGCACTGGTGCCAGCCCCACGTCTGGGCCGAGATCTCGCGTTACGGGCTCGCGCTCGCGGAGACGCCCGGCGCGGTGCCGGACCGGATCTTCTGGTGGAGCGAGGGCGAGCTGCAGACGGCCGGCATCCTCGACGTTCTGTCGACCGTCGGCGAAGCGTTCTGCGCGAAAGGCTCGACTGCCGGCATGGAGTTCGACGCGCTCGCCGGGTCCGCGCTTCTGGCCGGGCTGATGGCGGATTTCCACGAAGGAGCCGCGACCGCGTTCCCGCTCCCGATGGATCCCTTCGCGAGCATCGCGGAGTGGTCGAAGCTCGACGACCTCTCGGTGCGCGACCGTCTCGACCGCATGGAGCTTTCCACCTCGCACCGCGCGCTGCTCGAAGGGGTCTTCGGCGCGAGCTGCTGCGGCGCGTTCTCCGACTGCGCTTTCGTCGAGATGCTGCGCTGGTGGGCGCTCTCGGGCCAGGACTTCCAGCGCTTCAACGACTACTCGGCGCGCTACAAGATCGAGGGCGGGACCGTGCGCCTGCTGAGCGCGATGCTCGCCGACGCGAAAGCCGACCTCCTGCTCGGCACGCCGGTCCGCCGCGTCGAACAGGACGAGAGCGGCGTGCGCGTGTTCACCGACACGGGCCGCCGTTTCACCGCCGGCGCCGTCGTCGCCGCGCTCCCGATGAACGTGCTCGCGAACGTCGAGTTCGCGCCCGCTCTCGACCCGGTCAAGGTCGCGGCGTCGAAACAGCGGCACGGGGGCTTCGGCGTCAAGGTCTACGCGCGCCTGCGCGGGGAAATCCCGCGCTTCGTCGCGTTCGCCGGAGAGAACGAGCCGCTCTCGATGATGTTCACGGCGGAAGCCGGGAGCGCCGGCGGCACGGTGATCGCCTTCGGCACGAACCCGAACGCCATCGACGTCCACGACGCGAAGGCGCTCGAACCGATCGTGCGCCGCTACCTCCCGCACGTGACGGTCACCGACACGCTCGCGTACGACTGGACCCTCGACCCGTATTCGGTCGGCACCTGGTGCATCCTGAGACCGGGACAGATGTCCGGAGCGCTCGCGAAACTGCGCGAGCCGGCCGGGCGCGTGCACTTCGCGGGAAGCGACTTCGCTCTCGGCTTCCGCGGCTTCATCGACGGCGCGATCGAGAGCGGCGTTCGGACGGCGCAAGAGGTCGCGGCGCTGCTGAATGGCCGGGCAGGCAGTCGCCGCGCCGCGGGGCGGGCCGCGGCGGGTCCTGCGGCAGCGCCGCCGGGAGTCGACGCCGCCGCGAGCAGCGCCG
The DNA here is from genome assembly GCA_020848745.1 of Deltaproteobacteria bacterium. NCBI lineage: Bacteria > Pseudomonadati > Myxococcota > Myxococcia > Deltaproteobacteria bacterium. The sequence goes on from JADLHM010000030.1 coordinate 39,911, forward strand.
CGCCGCCGCCGGCGAGCCAGATCTGCAAGGCGTGTCATCCCACCGACGCGAACGCGGGCGCGCTCGCCGGGCCGAACCTGCACGGAGTCGTCGGACGCGACATCGCGAGCGCCCCGGGCTTCGCGTACTCGCCGTCGCTCGCCGGCAAGCCTGGCGCGTGGACGCCTCAGCAGCTCGAAGCGTTCCTGCGCGATCCCGCGACGTTCGCTCCCGGAACACGCATGGCCTTCGGCGGGCTCCGGGACGCCGAAGAACGGGCCGCGGTCGTGGAGTGGCTGGCCGGGCTTCGTTGACACGGTAGCGGAGCCGCGGTCCGCGGCGTTGCACGTACAGCAGCGCCCCAGGCCGCCGCGCCCGGCCATTCGCGGAAGTGGCCTCCCGGCCGCGCAGGCCCGGTTCACGACCCCGCATTCCGCCCCTATGGTGCGAAGGTCCTCTGGAGCTGACGCGCGCGGCGACGGGCACCGGCGCGGTCAGTGAGCGGCGGCACCGAACGTCCCGAACGTGATGGTGCTGACGATCACCCCGAACTGCTGACCGGCTAGTCCGGACAGGCGAGTTCGTCGGGGGAAGCCTTCACCGCCGTGAAGCTCCGGTCCTGGACGTAGGTCGTGCTGCCTCCGAAACGGAAGCAGTAGCGCCGTTCGCGACGGGATCGTCCGGGCTTCCGGCTCCTCGTCCGAGATCGATCCGTTGGTCCTTTGGCACGCAGGCTCAAGGCGCGCGGCTTGCTCGCGCCGAGGCTCGCTTGCAGCGCCCCCGCGGAAGATGCTGCCGTCCCACATGTTCACGAAGTAGTCGCCGGCGTCCTCCACGCGGATCCAGACGTCGCTCGTACACTCCAGGACGTTGGTCTCGATCGCGACGATCTCGGCGGCGAGCTCCGCCGACGCCGTGCTCGTTCTGTCGTGCTCGTTCGGAGTCGAGTGGAACGACGACCCGCATGCTCCAGCGCGGTCAGCGCCCGGCCGGCAGGCGCACCTGGCTCTCCTTGGCCGCGGCGATCGTGTGGGTCATGTTCAATCGCCTTCGCGTGCCTCGCGCCGTCCTTTCAGAAGCCGACGACGACCACGGTCTCGGGGCGGGTGAGCGCATACGGCGCGGGCACGCGGCACATCCGCACACTGGCACGCGAACAGACCGAGCGGGTCGCCGCATTGCCCCGGGCACGCGGCGTCGCTCGTCCCGTCGCACTCCTCGGCCGGCGTGTTGACGCGGCGGTCGCCGCACACCGCCGCCGTCGCGTAGACGAAGTCGCCGAGGTCGGGGACGGCTCCGGGATCGGGATCGGGATTGTCCACGATGTCGCGGATGGCGTCGATCAGACAGTCGATACCGTCCCCGATCGTCGGCTGATCCGGTTCGCAGATGCCGATGACCGGCAGGTCGCTCGGCGCGCACGCCTTCTCGACCCGAGCGCGGAGCTGCTGCTCGGCCTTGCCGATCGCCGCCGCGGTCCTGGGATCGGCGGTCGCGCAGTCGGCCGCTCCGAAGCCGCTCAGCTTGCAGACGAGCTCGTCCTCGTGGAACTCGCAGTCCAGCAGGTTGCTTCGGCACTTCTGGATGCTCTTCTGGATCGTGACGAGCAGCTTGCTCGAGCTCTTCGCGATCGTCTGCTGGCATTTCCGCGCCGAGCTCGAGAGTGGACCGGTCGTCTCGGGGTCGTACTGCACCGAGAGGAGGCCACGGCAAAGCGTCCCCGGCCCAGCGTCGGGGCAGTCACCGAGCGTGCCGCACGACTCGCCGAGATTCGTCCCGCCGCCGCAGACTCCGCCGATGCGGCTCTCGTGGCTCCCCTGGATGCACGCGATGAGGTCGTCGACGATGAAGCCGTTGCTCGGGTCGGGGTCGGGGCACGGCCCCGGGTAGCCGATCACGAGCAGGTTCGGGGGGCTCAGCGCACCGAAGTCGCAATGCTTCCTGATGCCGGCGGCGAGCCTGGCGCGCAGCTTCGCGACGGCGTCGGAATCGGGCGCCGCGCACGAGCCGGGCGCCGCGAGGTTGGCGTCGCGACACGCCTGGTGGAGCCGCAACAGCGGACCGAGGAAGCGGATCGCCTCCTTGGCGACCGCCGTCTGACACGTATACTGCGCCTTGCCGAGGAGCGCGTGCGCGGGCGGCGCCGTCCCCAACATCATCCCGACTCCCAGCGCACACGCCACACGCGCGCCGAACGTTCGATCGAGCATGACTCCCTCCTTGGATGTCGAGCGGAGACCGGTAGCGGAGCGACGAGGACGGCACCCCTGCCCGATCGTTGCCGTACTCTCGCGGCGAACGTCGAGTCAACGAAAATCGGCGACTCGGCTCCGCCGCGGAGCGGTTTGGCGCGCGGACCGGACCGGACCAGCCGTCCTCGCGAGCGCTTCCACGCGGAAATCGACGCCGAGTTGCGACGTCGCTCGTTGTGCCGGGCGCGCGACACGTGCTACGCGCCGAGGCGGTCCACGAACCCCAACCTCAGGGAGGAGCGACGATGCGAACAGCCATGCGGATGGTGACGGGTGGCCTCTTGGTGGTCGCGCTCGTACTCGGCACCAGCACGAGCGCAAGCACGTTCTGCCTCTTCAACTGCACCTACACCAAGACCAAGTATCCGATCGTGCTGGAGCACGGACTCGGCGGCTTCGACGAGCTCTTCGGCGTGTACAGCTATTGGTTCGGCATCGTCGGCGCGCTCGAGGACGGCGGCGCACGCGTCTTCACGACGACGGTGAGCCAGCTGAACTCGACCGAGGCGCGCGGCGAGCAGCTGATCGACCAGATCGAGACGATCACGGCGCTCACCGGGAAGCCGAAAGTGAACCTGATCGGACACAGCCACGGTGGGCTCGACGTGCGCTACGTGGCGGCCGTCCGGCCCGATCTCGTCGCGTCGGTATCCTCGGTCGCGACGCCCCACAAGGGGGCCGCGCTCGCCGACTACCTGCGCGCAAACGTGCAGAACGGCTCGTTCACCGAGGCGGTCCTCGCCTACTTCGCGAACTCGCTCGGCACCGTGATCGGCCTCCTCACCGGCCACACGAACCAGCAGGACGCCATCGCGGCGCTGAACTCCCTCACGACGGCCGGCCTCGCGGCTTTCAACGCGCAGTATCCGCAGGGTATCCCGGCGACCGCCTGCGGCTCCGGCGCCGCGAGCGTGAACGGCATCCGCTACTACTCCTGGAGTGGCACCGGCATCCTGACGAACGCCCTCGACGTCTCCGACGGTCCGCTCGCGCTCTCCTCCTTCTTCTATCCCGAGGCGAACGACGGGCTCGTCGGCAAGTGCAGCTCGCACCTCGGAACGGTGATCCGCGACAACTATTTCCAGAATCACCTCGACGAGGTGAACCAGATCCTCGGCCTGGTCTCGATCTTCGAGTCGAGCCCTCCGTCGATCTTTCGCGCCCACGCGAATCGGTTGAAGTCGGCGGGACTCTAGGTTTTCGGCGCCGGCATGCGCCGAGCACTCTTCCTGGCCCTCGTCGCCCTCGCGGCGGCGGGGGCCTGGATCGGCCGCCCGCGTCCCGCCGCGCACGAGGACGGACTCGGCGCGCGCCGCGCCGCGCCGCCCGCGCGGGACGGCGCAGCGCCCGCGCCCGCCGACCCCCTCGCCCCGCCCCTTGCGGCCGGCGACACGCTGCCCCGTCCGCGCTCGCTCCGCGGCACGCGGGTCGACGGCGGATTCGTCGTCGATGCCGACGGCCGCTTCGTGCCGACGATCGACGCCCGACGGCTCTTCGATTACTTCCTGACGGCGACCGGCGAAGTGGCCGCCGACGCGCTGCGCTCCCGCATCGTGCGCGAGATCGAGCGCCGGCTGCCGCCGCAGCCCGCGGCCGAGGCTGTCGCCCTCCTCGACCGCTACCTCGCCTACCGCGCACGGGTCCGCGCGCTCGCCACGGCGGACGCTCCGGACGACGACCTCGATTCCCGCCTTGCGTCCCTGATGGCGATCCGCCGCGAGGCCCTCGGCCCGGAGGCGGCGGACGCGTTCTTCGCAGAGGAGGAAGCCGATGCACGCCGCCTCCTCGAGACCCGCCGGATCGCCAACGATCCGACCCTCGCGCCGGAGGAGCGCGCCGCGCGGGTCGAAGCGATCTTCGCCGCCGGCGAGGCCGACCTGCCGCCAGAGGTGCGCGAGGCCCGCGCGACGGCACGCCTCGCGACCACCCTTCGCGCCGCCGAGGACCAAATCAGGGCCCGCGGCGGTGAGGCCGCCGAGATCGCCGCCGTTCGCGAACGCCTCGCGGGTCCGGAGGCCGCCGGCCGTCTCGCCGCCCTCGACCGCGAGCGCGCCGCCTGGCGGGAGCGCGTGGCCGCATTCCGCACGGCGCGCGGCCGCATCCGACACGACGCGCGTCTCGGCGAGGACGCGCGCGCCGCCGCCGAAACGCGCCTCCTCGAGGAGTCCTTCACGCCGACCGAGCGTCGCCGCGTCGAGGCGCTCGATCGCCTCGCAGCCGACGCGTCGGCCGTCGTCCCATGAGCCCCGGACATCTCCTCGCGCAGGAGATCCGCCACATCCTTCCAGATTGGTTCTTTGAGAACGCTCCGTCCCGCGATTCCTGTAGCAAGCGGCCGTACGTAGTGCTCCCCTCTATCGACTGGTCGGTGGGGAAGCCGCCCGGGTGCTGCCCGGAGCGCTGCGCGCCTACTCTCCGGAGAGCTCTTGCGCGCCGCGGGCCTGCGTCGGGACCGCGCCCGGACGCTTCGTCGCGCCGGCGCGCAGCCGCGGCACGACGACGAGCGTGTAGGCCACGAAGAAGACCACGATCGCGACGTAGATCGCGAGCCCCACGCGGGCCTCGGGCTGCGGCGCGAGAAAGACCGTGGCGAAGAGGAGGGCGAAGATCAGAGCAACGAGGACCGTGCTCACGGGGTGGAAGGGAACGCGGTAGCCGCGCTCGACCCCCGGGGCCTTGCGCCGGAGCCAGATCACGCACGCGGCGGCGAGGGCGAGCATCAGCGCCTCGCTGCCCGCCACGGCGAAGGTGAAGGCGTTGAAGCCGCCGAAGAGGAGCAAGAGCAGCGAGCTCACGAGCGCGACAGCCGTCAGCGCGACCACCGCGGCGGCCGGCGTGAAGTACTCCGGGTGGATGCGCGAGAGCACGCGCGGCATCGTGCGATCGCGGCTCATGGCGTAGAGGAAGCGTGAGGTGGTGAGGATCCCCGCGTTGAACGACGTCATCGAGGCGAGGAAGCTCAGAAGCCCCGTGGCGATGAGAGCCAGCGTCGCGTACGGCCCGAAGACGACCTTGAGGAAGACCACGTGCGGGCGCGCGCCGTAGCTCAGGCCGTCCACCCAGGGCCTGGCGCCGCTCAACACCTCCTTGGGAACGGCGGAGACGAGGGCCAGGTTGAGCAGCGCGTAGATCACCCCGAGGATCAGCACCGAGCCGGCCATGCCGCGGCGGATCGCACCCGGGTCCTCGGCCTCCTCCGAGAGGGCCGTGACCCACTCGAAGCCCGCGTAGAGGAAGATCGCCACGCCCACCGCGGAGACGAGCCCCCCGGCGCTCGCGCCCGCGGCGAAGGGATCGGTCCAGTTCTCGAGCCGCGCGCCGAACTTCGCCAGCGCGACGAGGCTCACGCTGAGCAGAAAGACGAACATCACGCCGGAGAGCACGTCCTGCACGCCCGCCGAGAGCTCGATCCCCCGGTAGTTGATCGCGCCCACGAGCAGAAACGCCGAGATCATATAGGCCCAGACCGGCGGCCCGCCCGGCAGGAGCGCCTCGCAGACGCTGCCGAAGACGTACGCCTCGGCCCCCGAGGCGGCGATGACCGTGAAGATGTAGGTCGCGGACATCGCCGTGGCGAAGCGCTCGCCGAAGGCCTTCTGCAGATAGAGGCGCACACCCGCGGACGAGGGATACATCGCCGAGAGCTCGGCGAAGCTCGCCGAGGCGAGCCAGCAGACGACTCCGGCGATGACGACGGCCATCCAGCCGGTGGCCCCCGGCATGAGCGTCGCCACCTGCACGTCGGCCACGATCGACAGGGTGGCGAAGGCGTAGCCCGCGCCGACGAGCGCCACGCTCGGCGCGGAGAGGACGCGTCTCAGCTCGGCCACGGTACGGCTCCCTACCTCATTATTCTTCCGGCCAGATGATCATCGTGATCGCGTCGAGCTTGATGATGTCTGCCTGATGACCCTTCACGCGGATCTCGCCGTTCAGGTACTTCTGCGTCGGATTCATGCGCCCGCGGAACATGTCGCCGAGATCCTGCGCCGTGCCGAGCACCTCGAGGTCGCAGCGTCCCTGGTGCCCCTCCTCGGCCGGCCCCGCCTTCCCCCCGTCGATGCGCAGGCTCAGCCTGGCTGCCGCGTCGTCGGTGGCCGTGAAGTGGAGCGTCGGGCTCCAGCGCTTGAGCAGCTTCTGGATCCTCGGGTTGTCATTCATCAGGTCGCGAAACGAGTTCGCGGCCTGGATCAGCTCGGCGGCGCTCGACATGATCTTCTCCTCTTCCTGTTCGCTCGCGCGACCTACGCGCTGGTCTTGGCCAGACGGGCCAGAGCCCGATCGAGCGCGTCGAGCAGCTGATCGATCTCCCGCTCCTCGATCACGAGCGGCGGGTAGAGGCGAATCGATGAAGCGTCGTTGGTGGCGAGGATCGCGAAGACCCCCTCGAGCGCGAGGTAGTGGTTCATGCGGTAGCCCGCGTCGGGGTCGCAGAAGCGCAGCGCCGTGGCGAGACCCACCTGGCCGTAGCTCCGCACCTGGGCGGGATAGCGCTCCATGAGCACGCGGTAGCCCGCCGCAAGGCGGTCGCCCTTCGCCCGCACCGCGGCGAGGAAGGCCGGCTGGTTCACGATGTCGATCATCTTCGAGGCCACCACGCAGCCGAGGTCGGGCCCGCCGAAGCTCGAGTAGTGGCTGAAGGGATAGGTCAAGAAGAAATCCGCCACCGTCTCCGAGAAGAGCGTGGCCGAGATGGGGTACATCCCCGCCGAGAGGCCCTTCGCGGAGATCATCAGGTCGGGCACCACGCCCGGGTGCTGCTCGATCCCCCAGAAGGTGCCCGTGCGCCCGAGCCCCGAGACCACCTCGTCGACGATGAGCAGCGCCTCGTGCTGGTCGCAGAGCTCGCGCACCTTGGCGAAGTAGCCCGCGGGGGCCTCGAGCAGCCCCGCCTCGGCGATCAGCGGCTCGAGGATCACGGCCGCCACGTCGCGGTCCATCGTCGCGGCGAGCGCGTCGATCTCCCCGTAGGGCACGCGGGAAAAGCCGGGCACGAGCGGCTCGAAGGGCACGCGGTAATCCGGATTGCCGATCGTGGAAATCGCGAAGCCCGTGCAGCCGTGATAGCACTCCTCGGCGGAGATGATGCGCGGACGGCTGGTGAAGCCGCGCGCGATCTTGATCGCCAGGTCCACCGCCTCGGAGCCCGAGACCCCGAAGGCCGCGCAGTTCACGTCGCCGGGGGTCGTCGCGGCGAGCTTCTCCGCGAGCTTCAGGCGCTCGCGCGACATGAGGAAGTTGTTGCCGATGTCGAGCGTCTCGAGCCCCTCGCGCAGCGCGGCCACGATCTCCGGGTGGCGGCGGCCCAGGTTGAAGACCCCACCCACCGCGAGCGCGTCGAGGTAGACCCTTCCGTCCAGGTCCTTCGTGTAGCAGCCCCAGCGCTCCTCCTCGAAGAGGTCGAGCCCGACGTGCTGCATGGTGCGCACGCGCATGGGCGTGAAGTGGTGCGCGTAGCGGCGCGTGAGATCCTTCTTCTCGGGCGAGGGCGATTCGCTCATGTCGTGGCTCCTCGAAGGCGTCGGCACGGGCGCACCGTTAGCACGTCCCGCACCGAGCGAATAGGTCGTCGCGGCTCGCGCCGATGGCTTGGCCGCGCCGATGTCCTCACATTGAGATCAGCGGAACCGATCGGCCTACAGCGCCTCCAAAAAGTCGGACCAGGGCATGATGTCGATGCCGTCGATCCGGCGTGCGCGCCCCTCGCGGCAGACGACGATCCGGCGGCGGAGCCGCATCTCCTCCGAGAACGCGCGCAGGCCCTTCAGATCGGCCGGGCCGACCGTGGTGCCGGGAGTCGACCTCGAGCGCGCGATGGACGCTGTGGACGTGGTCGAACTCGGTGGCGACGGCGCCGAGCTTCTCCGAGCGGACGCCCGCGACGAGCGTCTCGCGGCGCGCGCGGAGGCGCACCCGATCGGCACCGACCGCGGCCGCCGGCGCGCCGCCGATCACCGACGCGAAGCTGCCCCCGTGGCGCTCGAAGAGTCGCCGCGGCTCGCGACCGGCGCTCCGAGCCACACCTGGATGCGCGCGCCGCGCCGTTAGAGGAGTCCGCGCCCCGACTCATCGCTTCGACTCCGCCCGCCCGCTCTCGCGTCCGCTACTGAGGCACTCTTCGGAGGGGGATCCGGGGTGGGCTCAGCGGCTCTTCGCTTCCGTGGGCCGCCCCGCTCCGCCCGGCGCGCCGGGCCCCTGATTCCGCGCCGATCGCTGCCTCCCCGGACGTCCGCCGCCCGCGTGTCGTTCGCGACGGCCGCGACCTCCCCGTCCCTCGTCGAAATCTTCGGTGGGGCGGACGTGCAGCTTGACATGCTCCATGACCCGCGCGCAGGCGGCCGCGAACCTGGCGGCGAGGGCACGCGTCTCGTCGCTCGGCACCAGGGCGAGCCGCCGCCACGCCTCCTCCGCCTGCTCGACCGTCTTGCGGGCGGCGCGCCATCGCGACTCGTCGGGGCGCACACCCATCGCGTTGTTCGCCAGCGCCGTCCGCAGCCGCTCCGCGAGCGACGCGGCGCTCGATGCGCTCGCCGCGGCGACGGGCGCGTCCCCCTTCACGAGCTGCTCGACCTTCGCGACGAGCTTCTCGAGACGCGCATGCATCGCGTCGGGGTCGAGGTCCGTCCCGGCGAACGCCGCGGACCAGCGGCCGACCAGTGCGGCGAGCGCGATACGCCAGCGTTCGTGGAGCGCCTGCATCTCGGCGCCCTCGACCCGCGGCAGATTCGACAACCCCGTCCGGAGCGACTGCACCCGCGCCGCGAGATCGTCGGGAACCTCCTCGAGCCCAGCCAGATCCTCCAGCGCCGCCACCAGCGCCGCATGCTCGGCGACTTTCTCGGCGGCCGCGATCGTGTGCCGGTCGTGGTACCGAGCGAAGAACGCGTCCGCCGCCGAGCGGAAGCGGTTCCAGATCGCCTCGCGCTGCTCGCGGCCGACGGGGCCGATGGTCTTCCATTCGGCCTGCAGCTTCTTGAGCTCGGACGCGGTCGCATCCCAGTCCGTCGATGCCGCCAGCTGTTCGGCGCGCTCGCACAGGGCCTCCCGGCGCGCCAGGTTCTCCCCCCATTCCTTCTTCTGGGAGCTGAGCGCGCCGCGGCGACCGGTGAAGAAGGTGTTGCACGCGGCGCGAAAACGCCGCGCCAGCTCGCGGCCGGCCTCGCGCGGCGCCGGTCCGGTGTCCTCCCAGGCTTTCTGCAGCTCCCGGAGCCGCGCGGCGGTCCTCGCCCAGTCGGTCGAGTCGGCGAGCGCTTCCGCCTGCTCGACGAGCGTCGCTTGGGCGGCGAGGTTCGCGCTGCGCTCCTGACGCAGCGCCGCGTAGTAGACCTCGCAGCGGCTCCGGATGAAGTCGGTCGCCGCCTTGAAGCGCTCCCACAACCGCCGCCCGACGTGATGCGGGACGGCCGCCACTTCCTGCCATCGGAGGTGGAGCTCACGCAGGGCCTTCGCCGTCGCCGCCAGGTCGCTCGCCGTGCCGGCTTCTTCCTCGGCTTTCAGCGACGCGACGATGGCGTCCGCCATCGCGATGAGCTCTTCCTGCTGCTGGACGTTGGCGAATCGTCGCCAGTCGTCCATGTCGCGCAGCTCCTGCACGCGAGGCGTCACCTGCTCCTGCACCGCACGCAGGGTCGCCACGACCTCGCGCGTCTCCTTCGTCGTGCGCGCGCCGATCTCCCCGATCGCGGCGGCGAGATCGCGGAGCAGTCGTTCGCCTTCTCGCAGGGTGACGGTGTCCGCCGCGGCCGCACGCTTACCGCGCTCGGCCAACCGCACGAGCTTCTCCACCCGATCCTGTGTCGCCTTGGCGGCCGCTTCGCGTGCGGCCGCCTCGTGGGCCTCGAAGGCAGCCGCCACGATCGCCAGGCGATCCGCCAGGTCGGAGACCGGTTGCGCCGCGTCGTTCAGCCTCGCGACCAGCGCGCGCGCCGCGCGGGAAAGGGTCCGCCATCGCGCGACCGCCGTCGGATCGACCTCGCCGGAGAGGCCTTCCGCCTCCACGACCAGGGCGTCGAGCGCGTCGCGATCCTCCCGGAAGGCGACGGCCCGGGCGTGCCCTCGACGGCGGGCGGCGAGCGTCGCCGCGAATCGCGCGGCCAGCTCGGCACCCTCGACTTCGTATTCGACGAGAGGCGCGAGCGCGGCCCATTCGGCTTCGAGCGCATCCAGTCGTTCGCGAAGGTCGTCGCCTTCCATGATCTCGACGGTCCGACAGAGCGCCTCGCGGCTCGCCAGCGCCTCCTCGCGTCGACGTCGCTCGGCGCAGGCCGCCTCGATCTCGCCGCGACGCTGCATGATCCGCGCGCGCGCCGCGTCGGCGCCGGCGGCGAATCGCCGCGCGACCGCCGCGTCCGTGCTCG
>JADLHM010000031.1 GCA_020848745.1 Deltaproteobacteria bacterium
CGTTCAGCCACCCCGAGTTCGACCACGAGACGCGCATCGTGCAGGCCGCCGTCGGCGACGTCGTGTTCGCCTCGGTCTACGTGCCGAACGGCGGCAAGGACTACGCCGCCAAGATCCGCTTCCTCACCGCGCTCGAGCACTACGTGACGAGCGTGCACGCGAGCGGTCGGCGCCTGGTCCTGTGCGGCGACATGAACGTCGCGCGTACCGAGCGCGACGTGCATCCGAAGGAGCGGAAAACCGGCATCATCGGCCAGAAGCCCGAGGAACGGGCGCTCATCGAGAACATGTGCGGCCGCGGCGTGGTCGACGTCGGCCGGGCGATGGATCCCGAGAACGACGAGCTCTTCACCTGGTGGGCGCCGTGGCGGAACATGAAGGCCCGCAACATCGGCTGGCGCCTCGACTACGTGCTCGCGTCGACGCCGATCGCCGAGCGGGCCGCGAGCTGCGTCGTGCAGCGCGAGTTCGGCACGAGCGACCACGGACCCGTGATCGCGACGTTCGCCGAGGGCTGAGCATCGGGGAGGCCTGGCGGCGCGCATGGCGGGCCGTGGGCATTTGACGTGGCGCCGTTCGCCAAGGATCCGAGCGCCCTCGTCGACTACGCCGGTGTGGACGCGGAACGCGTGCGCAGATGGGATCAGATCTGCACGGCCCTTCCTCTGCCGTCGTGAGGCGCGCGTGCACGGGCACTCGGCCTCGTGGCGCGGCGGCAGTCGGAAGCGCTCGCGAGCGCCTTGCATCGCGGCGGCGATGGGCGTAAGGACGCGCCGCGACTCGGGAAGGAGAAACCATGGCCGGAAGCGCGCCGTCCGCCAACGAGGGCACCGATCGTCCGGGACTCCGCTTCCTCGTCATCGGAGCGGGGATGTCGGGAATCCTGAGCGTCATCAAGCTGCGCGAGGCCGGCTACCACGACTTCGCGATCTACGAGAAGGCCGACCGCCTCGGCGGAACCTGGCGCGAGAACACCTACGCGGGCGTCGGCTGCGACGTGCCCTCGCACCTCTACAGCTACTCGTTCGCGCTCAACCCCGACTGGAGCCACCGCTTCTCGTCGGGGGCCGAGATCCAGGCGTACTTCGAGGACGTCGCGCGCCGCTACGGCGTGGACCGGATCATCCGCTACGGCCTGGAGGTGCGCCGCTGCGTCTTCGAGAACGGCCGCTGGCGCGTCGAGCTCTCCGACGGGTCCAGCGACGTCGGCGACGTCGTGATCGCGGCGACCGGCGTCCTCCACCACCCCGCGTACCCGGACATCCCCGGCCTCGATTCCTTCGCCGGCGTTGCCTTCCATACCGCGCGCTGGAACCACGACGTTCCGCTCGCGGGCCGGCGCGTCGGCGTGATCGGGACCGGCTCGACCGCGACGCAGATCGTCCCCGCCGTCATCGGCGACGTCGCCTCGCTCTCGCTCTTCCAGCGGACCGCACAGTGGGTCGTGCCCCAGGAGAACCCGGCGTATACCGAGGCGGAGAAGGCCGGATTCCAGCGGCACCCGGAGACGATGAAGCAGATCCGGGACGAGATCTCGCTCCTGTTCGCCGACATGTTCTCGAACGCGGTGGTCGACGCGAACTCGCCGCAGCTCCAGCTGATCCACGAGGCTTGCGTCGCCAATCTCGAGAGCCAGGTGAAGGACCCGGCGCTGCGGGAGAAGCTCCGCCCGGATTACCGGGCCGGGTGCAAGCGACTCGTGATGTCCGCGGACTTCTACCAGGCCATCCAGCGCCCGAACGCCGAGCTCGTCACCGAGGGGATCGAGCGGATCGAGCCGGCGGGGGTGCGGACGCGCGACGGACGCCTGCACGAGCTCGACGTCCTGATCCTCGCCACCGGCTTCCGCGTCGACCGCTTCATGCGGCCGATGGAGGTGGTCGGGCGTGGCGGCATCGCGCTCGACGACGCCTGGCGCAAGGGCCCGATCGCCTACATGGCCGTCTCGATCCCGGACTTCCCCAATCTCTTCATGCTGAACGGTCCGAACGGACCGGTCGGCAACTTCTCGCTGATCGAGGTGGCGGAGCTCCAGCTCGGCTACGTGCTCCAGCTCGTCGAGCGTCTGCGCGCGGGGGAGTGCCGCGAGGTCTCGGCCTCGCGGGCGGCGACGGCGCGCTTCGACGCCGAGCGGCGCGAAGCGACGCGCAAGACGATCTGGGCGAGCGGCTGCCGCAGCTGGTACCTCGACGGCGAAGGCGTGCCGGCGGTCTGGCCCTGGAGCTTCGACCGCCTGCGCGAGGAGATGACGGCGCCCCGCATTGCCGACTTCGAGCTCCGCTGAGCCGGCCGATCGCCTGCGCGGATCTGCCGGGAAGCGGCGCCGGCGTCGGATCGCTGCTCGGGGGCTCCGGTGCGACGCGACCCGGCCGCGCGGGTAGCCAAGCAACCAGCGAGGACCCATGATCCCCCACGACATCGAGATCGACCTCACCGACCACGACCGCGCCGTTTGGGAAACCGCGCACCGCTTCGCCGAGCAGGTGCTGCGGCCGGCCGGGCGCGAGCTCGACCGCCTCGCCGACCCGGCCGACGTGATCGCCCGCCAGTCCGTGCTGTGGTCGGTGATCGACCAGTATCGCGGGCTCGGCTTCACGCGCCTCTACCAAGACGTCGAGATGAACCCTACGGCCCGGGCGCGCCTGATCGCCATCGTCAATGAAGAGCTCGCCTGGGGCGATGTCGGCCTCGCGATCACCACCGGGCTGTGCTCGCTGCACGTGCCGTGGTGCCAGCAGACCGGCGATGCCGACCTGATCGCGCGCTTTTGCAATCCGGATGCAATGACCATCGGTTGCTGGGCGCTCACCGAGCCCGATCACGGCAGCGACACGGTCGCGGTGAGCGAGCCGCACTTTCGTGATCCGGCGCTGCGGCCGAACTGCGTCGCGCGCAAAGATGGCGACTCGTACGTGATCAGCGGCCAGAAGGCGGCGTGGGTGTCGAACGGCTCGATCGCCGATCTCGCCGTGCTGTTCTGCACGGTGGATCCCGAGCAAGGCTTCGCCGGCGGCGGCGCCTTCTGCGTGCCGCTCGATCTCCCCGGCGTCGAGCGCGGGCGGCCGCTCGACAAGCTCGGCCAGCGCAGCCTGAATCAGGGGGAGCTGTTCTTCAACGACGTCCGCGTCCCGGCGTCCTACATGGCGGTGGGGCCGGACCTCTACGCGCTCGCGCTGGAGTCGATGCTCGCCTACGCCAACGCCGGCATGGCGCAGCTCTTCGTCGGACTCGCCCGCGCGGCGCTCGATCACGCGGTGGCGTACGCCAAGGAGCGCGTTCAAGGCGGCCGCCCGATCTTCGAGCACCAGGCCGTGAAGAGCCGGTTGTTCAAGATGTTCATGCGCGTCGAGGCCTCGCGGGCGCTCGCGCGCCGGGTCGCCGTCTACAACGGCACGAACATGCCGCAAGTGCAGAACTCGATGGCGGCGAAAGTCTTCTGCACCAATACCGCGTTCGAGGTCGCGAGCGAGGCGGTGCAGATCTTCGGCGGCAACGGCCTCAGCCGCGAGTATCCGGTCGAGAAGCTGCTGCGCGACGCGCGCGCGTCCATGATCGAAGACGGCTGCAACGAGGTCCTCGGACTCGTCGCCGCCAACAAGCTGTGAGTCGCCAGGAAGGGTGGAGTCGAATGGAAGTTCGTGAAGCGATAGGCCGCCGACGCTCGATCCGGTTCTTGTTGCCGCACAAGCCGGTGGAGCTCGGCAAGATCCAGCGCATGCTCGAGGCTGCGCGCATCGCCTCCCACTGGGGCAACGTGAGCACGCTGCGCGCGATCGTCATTCAGCGCGACGAGGCCGACGAGGAAGTGCTCGCCGCGCTGCCCTCGCCGGTAGCGGGGTATCAGATCGGGCTCGCGCCGGTGATCATCGTCTGGTACCTGGAAGCCGCCGCGTGTGACCAGGTCGGCGCGCGTCTGCTCGAGCTCGTGGATGCCGGCGCGATCGGCTACGGCCCCAAGCGCCGCGAAGAAGTCGAAGGCAAGCTGGTGCCGCTCATGCAGAGCGCGACCGAGGTGCTCAAGCAGCCCGGCATGAGCGAGGTCGACTGCGGGCAAGGCATCGCGCAAGCGACGCTGATGGCCGTCGAGATGGGGCTGGGAACCTGCTGCCTCGGCACCGGCGACCCCGACCGTGTGCGGCGAAAGCTCGGCCTTCCCGAGTCGTGCCGCGTGCTCATCATTCAAACCGTCGGCTACCCGGCGGAAAGTCCCGAGGCCGGCGGCCAGCGGCCGCGCCTGCCCTTCGAGTCGCTCTTCCAGTTGAACGGCTACGGCAAGCCCTTTCCCCGGGATGAAGAAGTGGTCGCCGAGCTCAAGAAGGATCGGCTGCTGCAGCGCGAGGCGCCACTGCCCTGGCGCGCCGCCGAGCTTCAGTACTTGCAGCGGGCGCTGAATCTCAAAGGACAGGGGCTGCTCGAATGAAGCTCAACGCCATCGTCGCCGGGGTCGGCATGACACGCTTCACCAAGCACCCCGACAAAGGTCTGAAGGAGCTCGGGCGCGAAGCGATCGAGAAGGCCGTCGCCGATGCCGGTCTGGCGCTCGCCGATCTGCAGGCGGCCTACGTCGGCAACTGCGCCGCCGGGCTCGTCACCGGCCAGGAATCCGTGCGCGGCCAGGTGATCCTGCACCCGATGGGCGTCGGCAGGATTCCGATCATCAACGTGGAGAATGCGTGCGCGAGCGGCTCGACCGCGGTGCTCCAGGCCTGCGTGATGGTGTCGACCGGCATCTACGACGCCGTGCTCGCCCTCGGCGTCGAGAAGCTCACGCATCCCGACAAGATGAGGAGCTTTGCCGCGTTTGCCGGCGCCATGGACATCGACGAGCTGCATGAGATGCTCGCGGACCTCGCTGCGCAGAGCTCGGCCGACGGCGGCGGGGCGGGGCAGAGCCGCTCGATGTTCATGGACGTCTACGCGATGGCGGCGCGCGCTCACATGGCGCGGTACGGGACCACGAAGGAACACTTCGCCATGGTCGCGGCGAAGAACTCGCTGCACGGCAGCATGAACCCGCGGGCGCAGTTTCGCGAGGTGATGACCGTCGAGCAGGTGCTCGCCGATCGACCGATCGTCGAGCCCCTGACGCGCTCGATGTGTTCGCCGATCGGTGACGGCGCGGCGGCGGCGGTGGTGGTAAGCGAGCGCAGAGCGCGCGAGCTCGGCATCGGCAAGCCGGTGCGCGTGGTCACCAGCGTCATGCATTCGGGTTGGAGCCGCCGCGACGACGAGCCCGATACCGTCGAGCTCTGTGCGCGTGAAGCCTACGAGGAAGCGGGCATCGGGCCCGAAGACGTCAGCGTCATCGAGCTCCACGACGCCTCCGCGCCGGCGGAGATCATGAACTACGAGGCGCTCGGGCTGTGCGCGAAAGGCGAGGGCGGCGCGCTCGTCGCGTCGGGGGCGACGCGTCTCGGGGGGCGCATTCCCGTCAACACGTCGGGAGGCTTGCTCCGCAAAGGCCACCCGGTCGGCGCCACCGGGGTCGCGCAGATCGTCGAGCTCACCGAGCAGCTGCAGGGCCGCGCCGGCGAGCGCCAGGTGGAAGGCGCGCGCATCGGCATGGCGCAAAACGGCGGCGGCAAGAAGGGCAACGACGCGGCGGCCATGCTGGTGACGATTCTCGAGGCGTGACGGCCGCGGATTCATGCGACCCCGCAACGAGTTCATCCTCGCGGAGCTGATCGCCGCGCGCGCCGAGGCCACACCGGACCTCGACGTGCTCACCTTCGAGCACCCGGGCGGGGATGGCGGCGCGGCCGCCGACGAGGTTCGGACGTTCGCCGACCTGCACGCCCATGCGAACCGCATCGCGGCGGCGCTGGTCGAGCGCGGCGTGAAGCCCGGCGATCGCTTCGCCTTGATGATGCAGAACCACCCCGAGTTCGTCGAGACGATGATCGCCGCGTCGATCAGCGGCGCGATCTTCGTGCCGATCGATCCGCGGACGCGCGGCGACAAGCTCGCCTTCATGCTCGCCAACTCCGGCTGCGCCGGCATCGTCTGCGGGGAGCCTTGCTTGCCGGAGGTCGAGGCGGTGCGAGCCCGCTTGCCCGATCTTCGCTGGACGCTGGTGCGTGAAACGACGCTACGGGAGGTGCTCGCGCGCACTGCCGCCACCGTCGACGTCCGCGCCGGCGATGCCGACGCGCCGCTGCAGATCATGTACACCTCGGGCACCACGGGCGATCCCAAGGGCATCGTCGGCGCGAATTACCGCTTCTGCGCCGCCGGCATGCTCGGCACGTTGTTCGGCTACCGATCCGACGACCGGCCCTACACCGGCCTCTCGCTTACGCACGGCAATGCGCAGGCGGTGACCTTGGCGCCGGCGCTGGTGATGGGCCTGCGCGCGGTGTTCAGCCCGCGTTTCACCAAGTCGCGGCTGTGGGACGTGTGCCGACGGCACGGCTGCACGACGTTCTCGCTGGTCGGAGGCATGGCGACGGCGATCTACAGCGAGCCGCCGCGCCCGGACGACGGCGACAATCCCGTTCGCCTGGTCGTGAGCGGCGGCATGCCGCCGGCCATTTGGCGGCCCTTCGAAACGCGCTTCGGCGTCGACGTCCTCGAGTTCTACGGCGCCATGGACGGCGGCGGCATGGCGTACAAACCCGTGGGTGAGGGACCGGTCGGGTCTTTCGGCAAGCCGATGCCGGGCATCGAGATGCAGGTGCTCGACGAAGCCGGCAACGCGTGTGCGCCCGGCGTCGTCGGCGAGATCTGCGTGCGGCCAGTCGGCGGTGGCGAGGCGAGCGTCGAGTATCACGGCAACCCCGAGGCCTCGCGCCGCAAGATTCGCGGCGGCTGGAATCGCAGCGGCGACATGGGCCACAGCGACGCGCACGGCTGGTTGTTCTTCGACTATCGCGCCGGCGGCGGCATTCGCCACAACGGCGACTTCATCGATCCGAGCTTCGTCGAGAAAGCGATCGCCGAGTTGCCCGAGGTGACCGACGTCTTCGTCTACGGCGTGGGCGCAGCTTCCGGCGCGCCGGGAGAGAAGGACGTGGTCGCCGCGATCGTCGCCGCGCCGGGTGCGCGCGTGGATCCGGCGACGATCTATGCCGCCTGCCGGCGGAGCCTCGAAGCGAACTTCGTGCCGAGCTACCTGCAGATCGTGGACGAGATTCCCAAGAGCGCCTCGGAGAAGCCGCAAGAGCGCTTTCTGCGGGAACGCTTCGACCCCGGTGCGCCCAACGTCCATCGACCACCGAGCGCCGATGATTCGAGCGGCTCTTCGTGTCGCTCTCGTCCGCGCACGTGATCACCATCGGGTAGACACCATGAAGGAGGTCGCGTAGACGACCAGCGCCGGGGGCGTCCGCTTGCCGCTCAGACGATCAATGCGACGTCGAGCCGGACGTCCCCTGTGTTCGAGAGGAGCAGACATGGCGGAAACATTCGACTTCATCATCCTTGGGGCCGGGCCCAACGGCCTGGCCATCGGAGCCTACCTGAGCCGCGCCGGCCAGAAGGTCCTGCTGCTGGAGAAGCGGTTGGAGGAAGGCGGCGGCTTGATGACCGAGCAGGTCACGCTCCCGGATTTCTATCACAACACGCATGCGCTCTACATGATGATGGTCGACATGGCCCCGGTGTACGCGGACTTCGAGTTCGAGGCCAGATGGGACGTGCATCACGTGCGACCGGAGCTTCAGGTGGCGCTGCCAACCAGTGACGGGCGGTGTCTCTGCTTTTATCACGACGTCGACAAGACCTGTCAGTCCATCTCCCAGTTCTCGGACAAGGACGCGAGAGCGTATCGCGCCATGTATGCCCGCTACGACGAGATGATGAAGAAGATCCTCGGGCCGCAGACGTACGTGCCCATGGAGGCGGCTCCGATGATGGCGGCGAAGGCGGAGCGGACCGAGCTGGGTCGCGAGCTGAGCGAGTTGGCGGAAAAGAGTCCGGCAGAGATCGTCTGCGAAATGTACGAGCACGATCTGGTGCGCACCGCGATGCTGTACATGGGCACGCACTGGGGACTGGACTATGCCCAGTCAGGCGTGAGCTACATGGTGCCGATCTACCTGAACCGCATGGTGAACTACCAGATCACCCGCGGCGGATCGCACCGCGTCTCCAACGCGCTGTACAAGTCGATTTTCGCCCATCAGGGCCAGATCCGCCAAAGCGCGCGTATCCGGCGCATCGTCGTCGAGCACGGCGAGGCCAAGGGCGTATGCCTGGAGGACGGCAGGGAGTACGTGGCCGCCAAGGCCGTGATCAGCACCCTGAATCCGCATCAGACCTTTCTCGACTATGTCGGCCGTGAACATCTCGAACGAGAGTTCGTGGAGATGGTCGAGGGCTACATGTGGGAGAAGTGGAGCTTGAACAATCTCCACCTGGCCTTGAACGAGGTGCCGCATTTCAGAGCGGCAGATGGCAATCCCGATGTCGACAAGGCGTTGTTCTATATCCTCGGCTTCGAGCGCATGCAGGAGCTGACCGAGTACTACGATGCCCTCGTGGCCGGTGAACTGCCCGAGCGCTTCGGGCTGACGTGCACCTTCCCCAGCGTGCACGACAGCTACCAAGCTCCGCCGGCCAAGGCGACGGCGTACATTTCGCAAATGGCTCCCTACGAACTGCGCGACGGCGGCAAGGATCGGTGGTACCAGCGCGACTTCCGCGCCGCTCGCACCGAACGGATGATCGAGCTGGTGTCTCGCTATACCACCAACATCGATGCGAGTCGGATTCTGAAGACGTACATGACGACCCCCGTCGACATCGAGAACAAGTACGCCACCATGGTGCGCGGCGGCTACAAGCACGGTGCGTACCATCCGTTGCAGATGGGCTACCTCCGACCGAACCAGGACTGTTCCCAGTACCGCACGTCGATCAAGAACCTGTACGTCGGCGGCGCCAGTGTTGCCCCGGGCGGCATGGTCATCTGGGGGCCGGGCTACAATTGCGCCAATGCGGTCGCGGAGGACTACGGCATCGAGAAGTGGTGGCAGCAGCCCGAGATGGTCCGCGCCGCCATCGAGCACGAGTACCTCTAGGCCGCTGACGGGTACGGCGGCTGCGCGTGACATGTCAGTGAAGCTCATCGAGGAGAACCCATGTCGAACATGACGTACGATGCCGTGATCTGCGGCGGCGGGAACAAGGCGCTGATGCTGGCGATGTA
>JADLHM010000032.1 GCA_020848745.1 Deltaproteobacteria bacterium
GCGACAGGTTCTCGCCGCCGCGCACGATCACGTCGTCGATGCGGCCCTCGAGGAAGAGATACCCCTCGGCGTCGAGCGCGCCCGCGTCGCGGGTCGGGAACCAGCCGTCCTTCGTCATGCGCGACGCGAGGCCGAGGTACTCGCCCGAGACCTGCTCGCCGCGCACGTGGATCTCGCCCGAGACGCCGACCGGGCACGGCCGGCCCTCCTCGTCGCGCACCTCGATCTCGACGCTCGGGAGCGCGCGCCCGACCGACACCAGCCGGCGGCGGATCGCCGCATCGTCGCTCGCGGCCGCTTCGCGATGATCCTCGGGGCCGAGCACGGTGATGGTGGAGCTCGTCTCGGTGAGACCGTACGCGTTGGTGAACGCGGTCGCCGGCATGAGCTCCATGGCGCGCTCGATCACCGGCTGCGGCATCTTGCCGCCGCCGTACGACACGGCGCGGAGGTGCGGCAGCGCCGCTCCGTCGCGCGCGAGCACGTCGACGACGCGGGTCAGCATGGTCGGCACGACGAACGCGTGCGTCACGCGCTCGGCCCGCGCCGTCGCGACCCAGGTCTCGGCGTCGAAGCTCGACAGCTGCACGACGCGCCGCCCGGAGTAGACGGAGCTCAAGATCGCCGCCATGCCCGCGATGTGGTACGGCGGCACGCTCACGAGGGCCGCGTCGCTCTCGTCGGCGGCCCCGAACTCGACCGATCCGAAGATGTACGAGACGAGGTGCTTCTGCCGCAGCACCGCCGCCTTGGGCGCCCCGGTCGTGCCGCTCGTGAAGAGCAGGATGCCGATCGCGTCGGCGTCCATCGACCACTCGGGCGCACGCGCCGCGCTCGCGCGCGCGGCCGCGAGAAACCCCTCGCGGTCGGCGACCGCGCGCACGGCGGACGCGAGCGCGCCGGCGCGGCCGGCGTCCGTCACCAGGTACGCCGGCGCGATCGAGCCGAGGAGCGCGTCGAGCTCCTTCCCCGTCAAGCGATAGTTGAGCGGCACGAACGGGACGCCCGCCCACGCCGCGGCGAAGAGACCGACCGGCACCGCGAGGCTGTTGACGTCGAGCACCGCGAGGCGCTCGGCCCCGCTGCCGGCGACGGCGTGAGCCGCCGCGCCCGCGGCCTTGAAGAGCTCGGCATAGGTGAGCCGCTCACCGGCGTTCTGGAGGGCGACCCGATCGCCGAAGCCCTCGGCCGCCATCTCGAGCAACATCATCAGATTCATGGGAGGATCTCGGGGACGGGACGGCGCCGCTCAGTCGGAGGACGGCAGCGGCTTCGCTTCTTTCAGCACGAGCGGCGCTCCGGCGGCGGCGAGCGACCCCTTCCCGGGCTTGGTGCAGAGGAGCTCGAGGTCGCCGCTCGCGCTCACGTAGCGTTTCCCGAGCGCGGTTCCACCCGCGGCGGCGGGATCGAGCGCGACGCCCTCGGGCGCCGCTTCGCCGGCGGCCAGCATCGCCGCGCCTCCGCATTGCACGTCGGCGCCCCCGGACGGCGCCGCGATCACGATCACTTCGGTCGCACAGACGGCGCTCTTCAGGCGGGCGCCCGCTTTCAATTGAGCCATGCGGCTTCTTAACCAACCGCCGCGGCGCTTTCAATCGTCGAGCGCCCGCACGAGCGTTCGCCACGGCAGGAGCGCGCACGCGATGCGCGCGGGATGGCGATGCACGTCGGCGAACGCCGCGAGCGGGCCGAGCGCCGCGGCGTCGCCGCGCCCCTCGGCGCAGAACGCCTCCATCGCGGCGGCCCGCCGCCGCGCCTCGGCCACGCTCGCGCCGCGCAGATCCTCGGTCATGAGCGAGGCCGACGCGGTCACGAGCACGCAGCTCTCGCCGGCGAACGCGAGCCGCGCGAGCACGTCGCCGCGCCGCTCGACCTCGACCCGCACCGCGTCGCCGCAGAGAGGGTTATCGCCCTCCGCCGCATGGGTCGCGTCCGCGAGCGTCCCCACGTTGCGCGGCCGCTTGCCGTGCTCGAGCACGACCGTTCGATAGAGGTCCGCCGGTCCGCTCATGCGCCGAAGACCCGCCGCACCACCGCGAGCCCCGCGATCAGCCGGTCGACGTCGGCGCGGCGGTTGTAGAGGCCGAACGAGGCACGCACCGTCGCCGCGACCCCGAACCGCTGCAGGATCGGCTGCGCGCAGTGGTGCCCGGCGCGCACCGCGATGCCTTCGCCGTCGAGCACGGTCGCGACGTCGTGCGCATGGATGCCGGCGAGCACGAAAGAATGCCCGCCGATCTTGTCGGGGGCCTCCCCGATCATCCGCAGGCCCGGCACCGCCGCGAGCGCATCCGCCGCGTACGCGAGGAGGTCGCGCTCGTGCGCCGCCAGCGCCGCCCGGTCGAGCGCCTCGAGATATCCGATCGCGGCCGCCAGGCCGACCGCGCCGGCGATCGGCGGCGTCCCCGCCTCGAAGCGGTGCGGCGGCGGCTCGTGGACGACCTCGTCCCACCCGACCGAGCGCACCATCTCCCCGCCGCCCTGCCACGGCGGCATGGCCGTAAGCAGCGCCGCCCGGCCCCACAGCGCGCCGATGCCCGTCGGTCCGTAGAGCTTGTGCCCGGAGAACGCGTAGAAATCGCAGCCGAGGGCGGCGACGTCGACCGGCACGTGCGCGACGGCCTGCGCGCCGTCCACCACGACGATCGCTCCGTGCGCGTGGGCGCGCGCCGCCAGCGCCGCGATCGGGTTTCGCGTCCCGAGCGCGTTCGAGACGTGCGCGAGCGCGACGATCTTCGTCCGCGGGCCGAGGATCTCCGCGAACGCGGCCGCGTCGAGCACCCCGCGCGCGTCGACGGGCGCGACCCGCAGCGTCGCGCCGACCGCGCGGCAGAGCATCTGCCACGGCACGATGTTCGCGTGGTGCTCCATTTCCGAGACGACGACCTCGTCGCCCGCGCCGACGCGCGTGCGTCCGAAGCTCTGCGCCACGAGGTTCAGGGCCTCGGTGGCGCCGCGCGTGAAGACGATCTCCCCGGCACCGGCCGCGCCGACGAAGCGCGCGACCGCCGCCCGCGCGCCCTCGTATGCCGCGGTCGCGCGCGCGCCGAGCGCGTGCACGCCGCGGCGGACGTTGGCGTTGTCGCGCACGTAGTGGCGGCGGAGCGCCGCCAGCACCGCGCGCGGCTTCTGGGTCGTCGCGGCGTTGTCGAGATAGACGAGCGGCCGGCCGTGGACGCGCTGCCGGAGCGCCGGAAAGTCGGCGCGCGCCGCGTCGGCGTCGAAGGCGCCGGACGCGGCCGGACGCGCGGGCCCGGCGAGGATGCGCGCGCGAGGTCGCACACGCGGGTTCTCGGCCACGCTCCCGGGGTTGTCAACGCGGCCCGCGGCGCGCCGCGGTTGCGGCGACGGTCGCCGCCGACGTACACGGAGCGCCATGCCGACGCCGTCCACCATCCCCGCGCTCCTCGCCTCCTCCGCCGCCCGCTTCGCCGATCGACCGGCCATCGAGGACGGCGGCGCCACGCTTCGCTTCCGCGACCTCGCCGTCGCGGCGGAGCGCGTGGCGCGCGGCTTCGCCGCCGCGGGCGTCGCCCCCGGCGACCGGGTCGGCGTCTGGGCGCCCAACATGCACGAGTGGGTCGTGGCGGCGCTCGGCCTGCAGAGCGTGGGCGGCGTCCTCGTACCGCTCAATACCCGCATGAAGGGGCGCGAGGTCGGCTACATCCTCGCGAAGAGCCGCGCACGATTGCTCTGCACCGTCGACGAGTTCCTCGGGAACCGCTACGTCGACCTCCTCCGCGACGGCTGCGGCGCCCCGACCGCGCGGCGGCCCGTCGCCGACCTCCCCGACCTCGAGCGCGTCGTCCTGCTGCGCGGCGCGGCCGCCGCCTGCCAGACGTGGGGCGACTTCCTCGCGAGCGGCGACGCGATCACGGCGGCCGACGTCGCGGCGCGCGCCGACGCCGTACGTCCGGATGATCTCGCCGACATCCTCTTCACGTCCGGCACCACCGGGAAGCCCAAGGGCGTGATGTGCACCCACGCCCAGAACCTCCGCTGCTTCGAGGCATGGAGCGACGTCGTCGGGCTCCGCGCCGACGACCGCTATCTGATCGTGAATCCCTACTTCCACAGCTTCGGCTACAAAGCCGGATGGCTCGCGTGCCTGCTCCGCGGAGCGGCCAACCTCCCCCATCCAGTCTTCGACGTGCCGCAGGTACTGGCGCGCATCGCGCGCGACCGCGTGAGCGTGCTGCCCGGACCCCCGACCCTCTACCAGATGATCCTGGCGCATCCGGAGCGCGAGCGCTTCGACCTCTCGACCTTGCGCCTCGCCGTCACCGGCGCCGCGTCGATCCCCGTCGAGCTCATCCACCGCATGCGGCGCGAGCTCGCGCTCGAGACGATCGTCACCGCCTACGGCCTGACCGAGGCGACCGGCGTCGTCACGATGTGCCGCCCGGAGGACGACCCCGAGACCATCGCCACGACGTCGGGGCGCGCGATCCCCGACGTGGAGGTCCGCTGCGTCGACCGCGACGGCCACGAAGCGGCACGCGGCACGGCCGGCGAAATCGTCGTCCGCGGCTACAACGTCATGCGCGGCTACTTCGACGATCCCGCGGCGACCGCCGAGGCGATCGACGTCGACGGTTGGCTGCACACCGGCGACGTCGGCGTCATGGACGCGCGCGGTTATCTCCGCATCACGGATCGCCTGAAGGACATGTTCATCACCGGCGGCTTCAACTGCTACCCGGCCGAGATCGAGAGCATCCTGCTCGGCTGTCCCGGCGTCGGACAGGTCGCCGTGATCGGCATTCCCGACGAACGTCTCGGCGAGGTCGCGATGGCGTTCGTGGTTCCCATCGCCGGCGCATCGCCGACGCCCGAGGCGATCATCACATGGAGCCGCGAGCACATGGCGAACTACAAGGTTCCACGGCGCGTCGCGGTCGTCGACGCGCTGCCCATGAACGCGACCGGCAAGGTCACGAAGTTCGTGCTCCGCGAGCATCCCGCCGCGCGCTGATCCGCCGCGCCCCGGCGCGCGCCGGCTCCCTGTAGCCGACGCAACTTCCCACGCGTATCGTGGGTTGAAGGACGCTTGGCGCGGCGGACGCCGCGCGGCCGCAAGGAGACGGACCATGCAACGACCCCATCTGGCAGCAGCGGTTGCGCTGGCGATGCTCGTCGCGAGCACGCCCACCGCCGACGCCCAGCGCGGACCCGGAGGCGCGCGCGGCGGCGGGGGCTTCCACGGCGGCGCTGGCGGCGGCGGGATGCGCGGCAGCGGAGCGGGCTTCCAGAGCGGCGGCCCGCGCGGCATGAGCGCGCCGCGGGGCGGCGCCCCGGGCGGCGCTGGCGGCGGTGGCTGGCGCGGTGGCGGCGGCGGTGGTGGGCGCGGCGGCGGGAGCTGGCACGGCGGCGGCAGCCGACATGGTGGCGGCAGTAGCAGCGGCTGGTACGGCGGCCACGACCACCACGGCTGGCACGGCCACGGCGGCAGCGACGTGTACCTCGGCGTGAGCCCGTGGTGGTGGGGCTGGGGAGCCTACCCGTACTGGGGCGGCCATCCGTACTGGTCGTACCCCTATTACTCGTACTCGTATTCCTATCCCTACCCGGCCTACCCCTATCCCGCGTATCCGCCCGACTATTCCGGCGAGGAGCAGGTGTGGGTCGAACGCTCCGACGAGAGCGCCGGGAGACCGCAGGGCTACTGGTACTACTGCGAAAGCAAGCGCGGCTACTATCCGCGCATCGCCGAATGTCCCGAGGCATGGATCAAGGTGCCGCCCGCGGGAGACGACCGATGAACGCCTCGCGCTCGCGGCGACGCCTCGCGCTCCTCGCCTGTGTTGCCGTCCTGACGTTCGCCGGATGCGTCCACGTCCCCCCGGGCCCCAACGTCATGGTGATGCCGGGGCGCGGCAAGACCTTCGAGGCCTTCGACTACGACGACCAGGAGTGCCGCGCGTTCGCCGCGTCGCGCGTCGCGCCCGACACGCGACGCGCCAACGACCGCGCCGTCACCGGCGCCGCCGCGGGGACCGCGGTCGGCGCCGCGACCGGCGCCGCCATCGGCGCCGCCGCGGGCGATCCGGCCATGGGCGCCGCCGTCGGCGCAGGCGTCGGTCTCCTCGGCGGCAGCGCGGTCGCCGCCGACGAGACGAGCCACGGCCGCTGGTCGATCCAGCAACGCTACGACGCCGCGTACATCCAGTGCATGTACGCGTGCGGCAACCGCGTGCCCGTGCCCGCGAGCTCGCGCGCCGCCGAGGCGTATCGCACGCCGCCGCCACCGCCCCCGCCGCCGCGCAACGTCCCACCGCCGCCCCGCGGTCGTCCGCCCGCCCCACCTCCCGGCGCCGACGACTGAACACGCCGCCGACCGACGACGCACGCACCGCCGCCACACGCGAAGGCCCGCGCACCCCGCAGCCATACAGGGAGGCACGCGCACGACGCAGCCACGCACGCGGGGTGGTCGGTCGCTGTGCGGCGACAGACAGCTCGCGTGTGCCCGACCCATCGTGGCACCGGCGGGCAGTAGGGGCTGGGCTCCAGCGACCGGGAGCCGCACAGCGACCGACCACCCCGCGCGTAGCTGCGGCGCGCGCGTTGCATCGCCGAACCGATTCCTGCATAGTGCGCGCGTTTCTTAGAACATGTTTCATTTTTAGCGCCCGCCGCGCAGACACGACGAGACCAGCGAGCGATGCACCTCGATTTCACTCCGGAGCAGCACGCGCTCCGCCGCCAGATCCGCGACTACTACCGCACGCTCTTCACGCCGGAGCTGCGCGCCGCCCTCGACGCCGAGATCCAGGATTGCGGCGGCCCCGTCTACCGCCAGGTCGTCGGTCGCATGGGCGCCGACGGCTGGCTCGGCATCGGATGGCCGAAGGAGTACGGCGGCCAAGGTCGCACGCCGCTCGAGCAGTTCATCTTCTGGGACGAGACCTACCGCGCCCGGGCGCCGCTGCCGGTGATCGCGATCAACACCATCGGACCGACCATCATGCAGTTCGGCACCGACGCCCAGAAGCACGATCTCCTGCCCCGCATCCTGAAGGGCGAGCTGCATTTCGGCGTCGGCTACACGGAGCCCGGCGCCGGCACCGACCTGGCCTCGCTCACGACGCGCGCCGTCCGCGACGGCGACGATTACGTGATCGACGGCCAGAAGATCTTCACGACCCACGCGCAGGACGCCGACTACATCTGGCTCGCGGCCCGCACCGATCCCGAGGCGCCGAAGCACAAGGGCATCTCGATCATCCTGGTGCCGACGTCCACGCCGGGCTTTTCGGTGACCCCGATCCACACGCTCGGCGGCGAGCGCACCAACGCGACCTACTACGAGGGCGTGCGCGTGCCGGTGTCGAACCGCGTCGGTCCCGAACACGAGGGCTGGCGTCTCGTGACCTCGCAGCTGAACCACGAGCGCATCACGCTCGCGACGCCCGGCATGGCCGACCGCCTGCTCGACGAGGTATGGGGCTGGGCCGCCGAGACCGCGTCGCCCGACGGCGGTCGCATGCTCGACGTCCCGTGGGTGCAGCAGAACCTGGCGCGCGCCTACGCCAAGCTCGAAGCCCTCAAGCTGCTCAACTGGCGCTCGGCGTGGTCGATCACGGCCGGCATGCCCACCATGGCCGAGGCGTCGGCCGTGAAGGTCATGGGCACGGAGTTCTTCGTCGAGTGCTATCGGCTCCTTCTCGAGGTCGTCGGCGCCGCCGGGCTCGTCCCCGAGGGCACCCCCGGCACGCTCTTCGGCGGCATGCTGGAGCACGCGTATCGCAGCGCGACCACTCTCACCTTCGGCGGCGGCGTGAACGAAGTGCAGCGCGACATCATCGCGATGGCCGGCCTCGGCCTCCCGCGCGCGCAGCGCCGCTGATCCCGGTCCCTGGAGAGCACACGATGAGCAGCGACCCCAAGCAGGAGCTCGAACGGACGCTCGAGGCCTACGTCGGCATCGAAACCGGACCGCCGACGCCCGCCCCCGAGCCCGTCAACGAGTCGATGATCCGCCACTGGTGCGACGCCATGGGCGACCAGAACCCCGCGTACGTCGACGCCGCGGCCGCCCGCGACACCGTCCATCGCGGCATCGTCGCGCCCCCCACCATGCTGCAGGGCTGGACGCTCATGGGCATCGAGATGGCCGACCCGGCCAAGATGCGGAAGAACAAGCAGACCGAGCTGCACGAGCTCCTGAGCTCCTACGGCTACACGTCGGTCGTCGCGACCAACTGCGACCAGACCTATGCCCGCTACCTCCGCCCCGGCGACCGCATCACGGCGACCACCGTCATCGAGTCGATCTCCGAGGAGAAGGCGACGGCGCTCGGGATCGGCTACTTCATCAACACCCGCGACGTGTACCGCGATCAGCACGGCGAAGAGGTCGGCTCCATGCTCTTCCGGGTGCTGAAGTTCAAGCCCGCCCAACAACCGCAGGCGGCGCCGAGCGCGACGAGCGGCGGCGCGCCCGCGAAGCCGACGCGCCTCAAGCCGCCGCGCGGCCACGACAACGCCTGGTGGTGGGACGCGCTCGCCACGGGAGCGCTCCCCATCCAGCGCTGCAAGGCGTGCGGCGTGCTCCGGCACCCGCCGCGCCCGATGTGCGGCTCCTGTCAGTCGATCGCGTGGGACCAGGTGTCCGCCAAGGGCGGCGGCTCGGTCTACAGCTACACGGTCCTGCACCATCCGAAGTTCCCGGGCTACGACTATCCGCTGGTCTGCGCGGTCATCGAGCTCGACGAGGGCACGCGCATCGTGTCGAACGTCATCGGCTGCGCGCCCGCCGACGTGCGGATCGGCATGCGCGTCGAGCTCGCCGTGGAGCCGGTCGACGGCGGCATGACGTTGCCCTTCTTCCGCCCCGCCGGGACCTGATCGCGATGGATTTCGAGCTCACCGACGATCAGAAGGCGGTCCGCGATCTCGCCCGCGGCATCCTCGAGAAGGAGGTCACGGTCGAGCGGCTGAAGCGGCTCGACCGGGAAGGCGCGTGGCGCGATTCCGCGCTCGTCGCGACCCTCGCCGACGCGGGGCTCCTCGGCCTCGTGGTCCCCGCGGCGCACGGCGGCATGGGCCTCGGCCTCCTGGAGGCGTGCGTCCTCCTGCAGGAGCTCGGCCGCGTCGCCGCGCCGGGCGCGTTCCTCCCGACCCTCGTCGGGGCGCTCGCCCTCGCGCTCGACGGCAGCGACGCGCAGCGGCGCGACTGGCTCCCGCCGGTCGCGACCGGCGACGCGGAGCTCGGCGTCGCTCTCGTCGACGCCGGCTCGAGCGACCCGACCGCTCCCGGCACGCGCGCCGAGCGGAACGGCCGCGGCTGGATCCTCACCGGCGAAAAGCGCTGGGTGGCTGGCGCGGAACACGCGCGGCGCCTCCTGGTCCCGGCCCGCGCCGGCGGCGAGACGCGCGTCTTCCTGGTCGATCCGCACGCCGCGGGCGTGCGCCTCGCGCCGCAACGGCTTTCGACCGGCGAGCCGGTCTGCACCGTCTCCCTGGCAGGCGTCGCCGTTCCGGAGGCCGACACGCTCGGCGCGCCCGACGCCGCGGCGCGCTTGTACGCGTCGACGCTCGTCGCGATCTCCGCCATGCAGCTCGGCGTCTCGGAGCGCGCCCTCGACATGACGGCGCGCTACGTGCGCGAGCGCGTCCAGTTCGGCGTCCCGATCGGCTCGTTCCAGGCCGTGCAGCACCGCCTCGCCGATTGCTACATCGACCTCGAGTCGATGCGCTGGACGGCATGGCGCGCCGCCGAGCACGTCGCCGCAGGACGTCCGGCCGCGCGCGAGTGCGCCGTCGCGAAGTTCTGGGCCGCCGACGGCGGCGCGCGCATCGCCGCCGCCTGCCAGCACCTCCACGGCGGCATCGGCGTCGATCTCGATTACCCGATCCATCGCTACTTCCTGCATTCCAAATCCCTCGAGCTGGCGCTCGGCGGCGCGACGCCGCAGCTGGCCCGGCTCGGACGCGACCTGGCCGCGAGCGGCCTGGCGGAGCTCCCATGACCACCACTCTCGCTTTCGACGACGTCGGCGTCGGTACGACGCTGCCGGAGCTGCCGATCCCGATCACGACGACCTTGATCGTGGCGGGCGCCCTCGCCTCGCGCGACTTCACCGCCCTGCACCACGACAAGGCGGCCGCGCAGGCCGGAGGCATGCAGGACGTGTTCATGAACATCCTGACCACCAACGGACTCGTCGGCCGCTACGTCACCGACTGGGCCGGGCCGAACGCGGTCGTGAAGCGCGTCGCCATCAAGCTCGGAGCGCCGAACCTCCCGGGCGACACCATGAAGATCACCGGCGTCGTGAAGAAGAAGGACGGCGCCGCCGGCACGATCGAGGTCGACGTCGCCGGACGCAATGCCTGGGGCGACCACGTGACCGGCACGGTCGTCGTGGCGCTGCCCCGCGCGAAGGGCTGACCGCATGCCGACCACGCTCAACAACGAAGCCGCCATCGTCGGCATCGGACAGACCGAGTTCTCCAAGAACTCCGGCCGCTCGGAGCTGCAGCTCACGGCGGAGGCGATCAAGGCCGCCCTCGACGACTGCGGCCTCCGGCCGTCCGACGTCGACGGCATGACGACGTTCACGCTCGACACGACCGACGAGATCGAGGCGGCACGGGCGGTGGGCATCGGCGACCTCACCTTCTTCAACCGCATCCCGCACGGCGGCGGCGCGGCGGTCGGGGTCGTCCAGCACGCGGTCATGGCGGTCGCGACCGGGATCGCCGACGTGGTCGTCTGCTATCGCGGTCTGAACGGCCGCTCCGGCCAGCGCTACAGCGCGGGCGTCGCCGACGGCGTCGCGACCTCCGACCTGATCCACTGGAGCTGGTACATGCCCTACGGGCTCATGACGCCGGCGAGCTGGGTGGCGATGTTCACGCAGCGCTACCTGCACGAGTACGGCGCGACCGCCGACGACCTCGCCGAGGTCGCGATCGCGACCCGCGACCACGCCGTCACCAACCCCGCCGCGTTCTTCCACCAACGCCCGCTCTCCAGGCAGGAATACATGGAGGCGCGCTGGATCGCAGAGCCGCTGCGCCTCTACGACTGCTGCCAGGAGACCGACGGCGCCTGCGCCGCCATCGTGACCAGCGTCGAGCGCGCCAAGGACTTGAAGCAGAAGCCGGCGATCGTCCGCGGGGCGGCGCAGGCCGCCGGCGCCGACCAGGAATCGATGACGAGCTTCTACCGGCCGAGCATCTCGCACCTCCCCGAGATGGACCTCGTCGCGAAGCAGGTCTACGCGCAGTCGGGCCTCGGGCCGAAGGATCTCGACGCCGCGGTCATCTACGACGCCTTCACCTCGATCGTGCTCTGGCAGATCGAATCGTTCGGCTTCTGCGGCCGCGGCGAAGCGAAGGACTTCATCAAGGACGGCACCCTCCGCCGGAACGGCCGCCTGCCGACCAACACCCACGGCGGCCAGCTCAGCGAGGCCTACATCCACGGCATGAACGGCGTGAACGAGGGCGTGCGCCTCATCCGAGGCACGTCCGTCAATCAGCCGAAGAAGAACGACCACGTGTTGGTGACCGCCGGCGTCGGCGTCCCCACGAGCGCCATGATCCTCGGGAAGGAGTGAGCACCACCATGCGAGAAGCCGTCATCGTCGAAGCGCTGCGGACCCCGATCGGCAAGGGCAAGTTCGGGTCCCGAGGCGCCCTCTCCGCGTTCCACGCGACGCACCTCCTGGCGAAGGTCCAGGAGGCCGTCGTCGAGCGCGCCGGGATCGACCCCGCCGAGGTCGAGCAGATCATCGGCGGCTGCGTCACCCAGGCGGGCGAGCAGTCGAACAACATCGCCCGGAACGCGTGGCTGACGCGCGGCAAGCAGTACAACGTCGCCGGCACGACGGTCGACACCCAGTGCGGATCGAGCCAGCAGGCCAACAACCTGGTGAACGCGCTCGTCCGCTCCGGGGACATCGACGTCGGCATCGCGTGCGGCGTCGAGGTCATGAGCCACGTCGGCCTCGGCGCCAACGTCATGCACGGCCCCGGGTTCTTCCAGCCGTCCGATTGGCCGTGGGATTCCACCCTGGACCAGTTCCAGTCCGCGGAGCGGATCGCCAAGAAGCGCGGCATCACCCGCGCCGAGTGCGACGCGCTCGCGCTGCGCTCGCAGCAGCTCGCCATCAAGGCGACCGAGGAGGGCCGCTTCAAGCGCGAGATCCTCCCGATCGAGGCGCCCGTGCTCGGCGACGACGGCAACCCGACCGGCGCCTCGCGTACGATCGTCGCCGACCAGGGCATCCGCGCGAGCACCGCGGAGGGCCTCGCAACCCTTCCGACCCTCGTCGAAGGCGGCGTCCACACGGCGGCGAGCTCCTCGCAGATCTCCGACGGCGCCGCCGCCATCCTCTGGATGAGCGCCGAGCGCGCCAAGCAGCTCGGCCTGAAGCCGCGCGCGCGCATCCTCCACGAGGTCGTGGTCGGCAGCGACCCCTACTACCTCCTCGACGGGCCGATCGATGCCACCGAACGCATGATGAAGAAGTGGGGTATGAAGCTCCCGGACATCGACCTCTACGAGATCAACGAGGCGTTCGCCGCCGTCGTGCTGTCCTGGGTCAAGGTCTTCGACGCCGACATGGACAAGCTGAACGTGAACGGCGGCGCCATCGCGCTCGGCCACCCGGTCGGCGCGACCGGCTGCCGCCTGCTGGTCACCGCGCTCCACGAGCTCGAACGCCGCAATGAGACCACGGCCTACATCAGCATGTGCTGCGGGTCGTCGATCGGCACCGGCACGATCCTGGAGCGCCTCCGATGAGCAAGAATCCACCGGCCGCGAGCGCTCCGCTCGCGGGCAAGGTCGCCGTCGTCACCGGCGCCGCGCGCGGCCTCGGCCGCGTGGAGGCGCTCGAGCTCGCGCGCCTCGGCGCGCGCGTCGTCGTGAACGACCTCGGTACGGCGGGCGACGGCTCCGGCCACGACGAGGGCCCGGCGCGCGCCGTCGTCGACGAGATCAAGGCCATGGGCGGCGAGGCCGTCCCGCACTTCGGCGACGTCGCGGTCTGGGACGACTCCAGAGCCATGATCGGCACGGCGATCGAGCAGTTCGGCGACCTCAACATCCTCGTGAACAACGCCGGCTTCTGCC
The DNA here is from genome assembly GCA_020848745.1 of Deltaproteobacteria bacterium. Taxonomy (NCBI): domain Bacteria; kingdom Pseudomonadati; phylum Myxococcota; class Myxococcia; species Deltaproteobacteria bacterium. The sequence continues at coordinate 13,091 of JADLHM010000032.1, forward strand.
GCGACCGCATGATCTTCAACATGAGCGAGGACGAGTTCGACAGCGTGATCCGGGTGCACCTGAAAGGGCACTTCCTCGGCATGCGCTTCGCGAGCGAGTACTGGCGGAACCACGCCAAGGAGACCGGCGGCGCGGTGTACGGCCGCATCATCAACACGTCGTCCGAGGCGTTCATCTTCGGATCGGCCGGGCAGCCGAACTACGCCGCGGCCAAGGCGGGCATCGTTGCCATGACGATGTCGGCCGCCCAGGTGCTCGAAAAATACGGGATCACCGCCAACGCCATCATGCCGCGCGCCCGCACCCGCATGAACGACTCCGGCACGCTCGCCGCGATGTTCGCGAAGCCCGACACGGGCTTCGACTACTATGCGCCCGAGCACGTAGCGCCGCTCGTCGGCTTCCTCGCCTCCCCGGACGCCGCCAACGTCTCGGGCCACGTGCTCGTCGTCTACGGCCGCGACATCACCCTGGTCCGCGCGCCGAAGCTCGAGCCGACCTTCTCGACCGAGGACCACTGGACGGCCGAGGAGGTGGCGCGAAAGCTCGCGCCGTGGTTCGCCGAGCACCGCCCGATCACGGACGGCTTCACCGTGATGCCCTAAGCGAGCCCTAAGCGACTCCTAGGGGGTGACTATGCGGGCCTCAATCGCGATGGCGATACTGGTCGGTGCCATGGTCTTGTCCGGTACAGCGTGGGCTGCGGGACCTCTGATCGTGAACGGTGCTGGCACTGCGCTCGCGTGGGGCAACTCGCCGATTCCAATCAACCCGGATCGTGGGGCGCTAGGGGTGCTTGAGGTCGAAGAGGCTGTCGAGAACGTGACTGCAAGCTTTGCTGTGTGGGCCGCAGTGTCGACTGCGCAGGTTGCTTTCAAAAATGCCGGCCTCTTGCCGACCGATGTTACGCGAACGACATATCTCGACTACCTCGGCAACTGCGATGACGGATTGAATCCGATCATCTTCGATACGGATGGCGCGATTGTTGATGAGTTGTTTGGAAACGATGCGCGCAACAGCATCCTCGGATTTGCGGGACCCGAATGTGGCTCCATGGTGCCCCCGAGCATCACTGGTGGCGCCGCGCTGCTCAACGGGCGGTGGATCGACGGCACGGCGACATCGAAGAACCCGGAGATAAGCCTCGTCGCATTCGATAGCGTGATGGTCCACGAATTTGGGCATTTCCTCAATCTGGATCATTCGCAGATCAATCTCATCGAAGCGTTCGACGAGAACGCCGGGAACGACAGTGCGGTGGCGACGATGTTTCCCTTTCTCGTCAACGATGCTGAAGCTCTGTCGCTTCACCTCGATGACCGTGTGGCGATCTCGATGCTGTACCCTCGCGGGTCGTTCGGCACGTCCTACGGAGCGATCAAGGGTCGCGTTCTGCGCTCAAGCGGCAGCCCGTTTCAGGGCGCGTTCGTCGTGGCACGTAAGACCGACGATCCTCGTGTCACCGCAGTGGGATATTCGTCCGGAGCGCAATTCAACCTGGATAGCGATGGGGGACCTCCGGACGATGAGCTCGAGGGGCAGTTTGAGATCGCAGGGTTGCCGCCAGGAGCGTACACGCTTGAAGTGGAGCCGGTGGATCCGCGATTCCGAAGCGGCTCAGGAGTCGGTCCGCTCGATCCGCCTGCCGAGCTTCCGGGGCTTCCGGAGTATTACAGCGGAGCATCAGAGTCTTCCATGAATCCGCCTGATGATCCTGAAGTCGCCGCCATAGTGCCCGTTGCTGCTGGTTCTAGCACGGGCGGAGTTGACATCGTTTTGAACCGCATTGTCGCACCAGAGCACGACAGTTGCGAAAATCCCAGAATGCTAGCCGCCTTGCCCTTCGCGGAGCGTATATCGACAAGGGAGGCCACGCGGGTTGGCTCCGATCCCCTTCAGTCGTGTACGTTTGGCGGAC
>JADLHM010000033.1 GCA_020848745.1 Deltaproteobacteria bacterium
TCCGCGATCGACGGCGTCGCGCGACCCTCGGCGTATCGCACAGATACGCGGTCGGGTCGCGCTCCTTGCGCTCGCGGCGGCTCACGGTTCTCGCTCGAAACCGATCCGTGGCGCAGACTCCTAGCGCGGACGCAGGCTCGTGACCGAGTCGCGGATGCCGAGCGTCAGGATCGCGGCGAGCGGCGCCGCGACCTGCGCCGGGCCGGGTAGGAGGTAGAGGCCGAGGGCGAGGCCCGCCACCCATGCCGCCAGCACGACGCGCCTGCGCACTTGCGCCAGCATGAGCGCCACGGCGAGGAGCGAAAGGGCGACCGAGATCAACGACATGGCCCGAATCCTCGGGTAATGTCGGCCCGATCGGGAGGCGACTTGAGGGCGGCCCCGGGTTGCGCGACGTCGCGCCCGGCCGTAGGGAGTCGACGAGGAGTCGCCAATGAAGACACTCGTCAACGTGCTCGCGGCCGTGGCTCTCGCCGTACCGTTCTCCGCCGGGCCGACCTCGGCCGGTCAGAAGATTCTTCCGCCCGCGTTCGGGAAGGAGCTCGTGCCCGAGCAGTCCTCGCAGGAGTACAAAGGGCCGAGCGCCGAGATCGAGGAGCGGATCGAAGAAGAGAAGGAAGAGCGCGCGGCCGAACGGCCGCGACACCAGCGCGGCGGGGGCGGCGGCGGACGCGTTCGCATCCAGCTCGACGGCGACGTGGACGGCGGCGGGCGCGAGGTCGACGACGATTTCTAGCCGCCGCCGCGTCGCTCGACGCGTACGCGCAGTCGGACGCGGATCGCCGCGTCCTCGCCGCGGGCGTCGGGCTCCGGATCGGCGCGCGCGATCCAACGCCGCCCGTCGGCCGCGAGCCAGCGTGGGATGACCTCGCGGAGCACGCCGCGCCCGTCGGGGCTGTGGCGTCCTTTCCCGTAGACGACGCGCACCTCGGGGATGCCGGCCGCGTGCGCTTCGGCGAGGAAGCGTTCGGTTGCCGCGACGGCCTCGCGGACGCCGAACCCGTGCAGGTCGAGCTCGGGAAGCCGACGGCTCGCCGCGGCGCCGGCGGCGCCGGCGGCGACGCCGCGCGCCAGGAGGCGGTCGAGCCATGCGGCGAGCCGGCGCATCCGCGAACTATCGCACGAGCGTGCGCTCCGTCGCATCGCGCGCATGCGCTTTGGCGCGCCAAGTCTCATCGCCGGCGCGCCGACCGCCCGAGGCGTCGCGCCTGTGACGCTGTGCCACGAGCGCCCGCCGCTGTGTCATCGCTGCGCGTGCCGCGCCATCCCTGACACAGCACGCGGAACTCCTGCGGCGGCGAGGCTGCCGCGGCGCGCGTCGCGAGATCGCCCACTTCGGCCCCCGGCACTCGGATGGGTCCACGCCGAACGGGCTGGTCGGGCGCTTGCTCTAGCACGCTCGATAGCTCGTGCTCGCGGCGAGCCGATGCCCCATGTCGATCTCCGTCGCCCTTCTCCTGATCGCGAGCACGGGTCTGCTCGCCTGGCTCGCGCGCCGCGCCGCACCCGACCCGACCGGCTCGGCCTGGCTCGCGCGCGCGCTGCGGGCGCTCTCGGAGGCGCCCGGGGCGGCCGCGACCGTGAGCGTGCTCTCGACGGAGGTCGCCACGGGCATCAATGCGTCGCACGTCGAGTGGTGGCGCCGTCGCGACGACGGCAGCTGGGAGTCGCGCCTCGGCCGGATTGCCGATGCCGACGCGCTCGCGCTCGACGCCTGGGTCGCGGCCGGCGTCACCTGGCAACGGCGCGGCGAGATCGGTACGGCGGACGCCGCCGTCGGCGCGCTCGCGGCGACCGGCGCCCGGCTGGTCGTGCCGATCCGTTGCGGCACGCGTCCCGTCGGGCTCCTCGCCGCCGGCGGTCGGCCCGACGGCCGCGTCTACGACGCGCGCGCCGTGGGCGACGCCGAGGTGGTCGCGCACCATCTCGCGCTCCTCGCGGAGCGCGCCGAGACCGCGGCCGTCCTCGACGAGACGCGGCGCATGGTGCAGCGGTCGACGCGACTCTCGACGGTGGGCACGCTCGCCGCCGAGCTCGCGCACGAGATCCGCAATCCGCTCGTCGCCGTGCAGACGTTCCTCCAGATCCTCCCCGAGCGGCTCGACGACCCCGAGGTCACGATCGACCTCCGCGCCGTGGCGCTGAACGAGCTCCAGCGCGTGGCGCGCCTCCTGAACGAGCTGCTCGGCATGGCGCGCGCGTCGGTCACGAGCTTCGCGGCGACCGATCTCGAGCTCCTCGTCGAGCAGGTCGTCCGCCTCCTGCAGGTGTCGGCGCGCAAGAAGGACGTCACGCTCGAGCGCCGGGGCGACGTGCTGCCGGTCGGCGCCGCCGACGCCTCACGCTTGAAGCAGGCGCTCGTGAACCTGGTGCTGAACGCGATCCAGGCGAGCCCGGTCGGCAAGACCGTCTGGGTCGAGACGCGCGCCGCCGCCGAGGCGGTCGACGCGCCGCACGTCGAGGTCGTCGTGCGCGACCAAGGTCCGGGCGTGGCCCCGGACCTGCGCGAGCGGGTCTTCGAGCCGTTCGTGACCACCAAGGAGAACGGCACCGGGCTCGGCTTGTCGGTGACGCGACAGATCGTCACCGATCACGGCGGGACCATCGCGATCGACAGCGGGCCGGCCGGCGGCGCGGTGTTCGCCGTGCGGATCCCGCTCGTGCTGCCGTCCGCCGAGCGCCGCGACCAGGCGGCCTGAGGCCCGACGACGTCGCGAGCGAGCCGTCTCGCGCGCTCATTCCCAGCGCAGCGCCTCGATCGGGTCGAGCCGCGACGCCTTGTACGCCGGGTAGTAGCCGAAGAAGATCCCGACGGCCCCGGAAAACAGGAACGCCGCCGCGACCGACGCCGGCTCAAGCACCGTCGGCCACTGCGCGATCCGGCCGATGAGACGGGTCGCGACGAGGCCGGTCGCGATGCCGACCAGGCCGCCGGTCATGCTGAGCACTGTGGCTTCGGTGAGGAACTGGAGGAGGATGTGGCGCGCCTTCGCGCCGACCGCCATGCGGAGGCCGATCTCGCGCGTCCGCTCGGTCACCGACACGAGCAGGATGTTCATGATTCCGATGCCGCCCACCAGGAGCGAGATCGACGCGATCGCGAGCAGGAGGTTCCCCATGACTTCGCTCGCCGCGGCGCTCGCGCCCGCCATGTCCTCGAGGGTACGGACGGTGAAGTCGTCCTCCTGGCCGCGCGCGATGCGGTGTTGCTGACGCAGCACGGAGGCGATCGCGTCGGCGGCGACCGGCAGGTCGGCCGTGCTCCGCGCGCTCGCGTAGATGATCTCGACCGTGCCGAGGATACCGGCGCCCATCACGCGGCGCTCGGCGGTCGAGAAGGGGATCATCACGACGTCGTCCTGGTCCTGGCCCCACGACGACTGGCCTTTCGCTGCCAGAACGCCGATCACCTTGAACGGCACGTTCTTGATGCGGACGACCGTGCCGACCGGGTCCTGGCCCGAGCCGAAGAGATTGCGTGCCACCGTCTGCCCGAGCACGGCCACCTTGGCGCCGCTCTTCTCGTGACGCTCGGTGAAGAAGCCGCCGCTCGCGATCTGCCAGTCGCGCACGCGCTCGAACTCGTCGGTGACTCCCTGCACGACCGTCGACCAGTTGGCGCCGCCGTAGATCACTTGCAGCACCTGCCGGCGGGAATACGTGACCGCGGCGACCTCGGGCACGCGCGCCAGCGCCTTCGCATCGTCGACCGTCAGCGTCGAGGCGCCGCCCCATCCCGAGCGGGCACCGCCCGAGGTCACGGCACCGGGGATCACCATGATGATGTTGGTGCCGAAGCTCGCCAGCTGCTGCTGCACGAAGCGGTCCGCGCCGGCGCCGACGCTCACCATCGCGATCACCGAGGCGACTCCGATGATCATCCCGAGCATGGTGAGCCCCGAGCGCAGGCGGTTCCGCCACAGCGCGCGCGAGGCGGCGCGCGCGGTCATGGCGAGGAGCTTCGCGGCGCCGAGGCCGGCGCTCACGCTCCGGCCCTCGTCGCGTGCGGCCGCGCGGCGCGGCGCGCCTCGGCCGGCGTGTCGGCGACGATGCGGCCGTCGCGGAACTCGATCACGCGGTCGCTCGCGGCGGCGACCTCCGGATCGTGGGTCACGACCACGATCGTGACCCCGGTCGCGCGGTTCAGCGCGACGAGCATCGCCATGATCTCGCCGCCGGTGCGGCTGTCGAGGTTGCCGGTCGGCTCGTCGGCGAGGAGCAGGTCGGGGTCGCCGACGAGGGCGCGCGCGATTGCGACCCGCTGCTGCTCGCCGCCCGACATCTGGCTCGGCACGTGGTGCGCGCGGTGCGCGATGCCGGCGCGGGCGAGCGCCGCGGCGGCCCGCGGCCGCTGCTCGGCGAGGGGCAGCGGGCCGTAGTAGAGCGGCAGCTCGACGTTCTCGAGCGCCGTCGTTCGCGCCAGCAGGTTGAAGCTCTGGAAGACGAAGCCGATGCGGCGGTTGCGGATCTCGGCGCGCGCGTCGCCGTCGAGGCCGCCGACCTCACGGCCGCCGAGACGGTAGACGCCGCTCGTCGGGCGATCGAGGCACCCGAGGATGTTCATCAGCGTCGACTTCCCCGAGCCCGACGGGCCGACGATCGCGACGAGTTCGCCCGCGTCGATGCGGAGCGTAGCGTCGACGAGCGCATGCACGGTCGCGTCGCCGAGCGCGTAGCGGCGCGCCAGCCCGACGGTCTCGATGAGGGGCGTGCCGCCCGGCGCCGCGGCCATCTCAGCGCCGGCGTCCTCCGCCGCCCATGTTGAACCCGGGGGGGCGCTGCGTCGTCTGCGCGGACGCCTCGGTCCGACGTTCGACCCCGACGACGACCGGGTCGCCCTCGCGGAGGGCGTCGCCATGCACCTCGGTGTAGCTGTCGTCGGAGAGCCCCGGCGCGACCACGACGGGCTCCGGAGCGCCGCCGGCGAGGCGCCAGATCGCGGTCCCGGCGGGCGCCGCGGCCGCCTCGCCCTCGCCGGCCGGCGGGCGGAAGCGCAGCGCCGCGGTCGGCACGCGCAGCACGTTCTCACGGCGGCCCGTCACGATGTCGACGTTCGCGGTCATGCCGGGTCGGAGTGCGAGGTCCGCGTTGCCGGCGTCGATGACGACGTCGTAGGTGATCACGTTCTGGACGTTCAGCGGCGAGTTCCGCACCTGGGAGACGACGCCCGTGAAGGCCCGCTCCGGATAGGCGTCGACGGTGAAGGTCGCCGTCTGCCCGGCACGCACCGTGCCGATGTCCGCCTCGCTGACGTTGGCGTTCACCTGCATCTTGGTGAGGTCCTCGGCGATCACGAAGAGGGTCGGCGTCTGGAAGCTCGCAGCGACGGTCTGACCGACGTCGACGTTGCGCGACACGACCACGCCGTCGACCGGCGACACGATGTCGGTGTAGCCGAGGTTCACGCGCGCCTCCTCGAGCTTGGCTTCGGCCTGTCGCGTTTGCGCTTCCTGGAGCGCGACGTCGGCGTGCGCTTGCGCGACCCCGCTCGCCAGCACGTCGACCGCGTCGGCCGCGACGATGCCCTGCGCCGCGAGCGCGCGGTTGCGGGCGAGGTTGGCGGTCTTGTACGCGCGGTCCGCACGCGCCTTGGCGAGCGCCGCGCGCGCGTTCGCGAGCTCGGCCTCGGCTTGCTGTACGCGGAGCTGGAATGGGCGCGGGTCGATCTTCGCGACTCGCTGGCCCCTGGCCACGAGCGAGTTGAAGTCGACGTCGATCGCTTGGATCGGACCGGAGACGTAGGTGCCGACCTGCACCGTCGTGACCGGATTCACGGTGCCGGTCGCGGTGATGCTCGCGACGAGGTCGCCGCGCGTCACCTTCTCGGTACGCCAGCGCTGGACCTCGCGGTCCCGATCGCCGAGGGCGCGGTAGACGATTCCCGCGGCCGCGACGAGCGCGACGGCCACCGCCAACGAGCGCCAACGACGCGTCATGCGCTCAGTATAGACGCTCCGTGCGCGCGCGCGAGACGACCTCGGGCGGAGGGTCATCGCAGCGGCTTCTACGGGAGGTCGCCCAACCGTCCGTTCGCCGGGGCCGGCGCGGGGCGGCCCCGGCGCCGTGCGGAGGCCTTGCGCAGGCGCGCGACCCAGCCGAGGCGACCGAGGTCGTCGAAGAGCGCGTAGGCGACCGGCGTGACCAGCAGGCTCAGCAGCAGGCAGAGCGTCTGGCCGCCGATGATCACCTTGGCCATCGAGGCGCGCGACGCCGCGCCAGGGCCGGTGCCGAGCGCCATCGGCAGCATGCCGAGCACCAGCATCACGCTCGTCATGAGGATCGGACGCAGGCGCGCGTGGTTGGCTTCGATGATCGCGGTGTCGCGATCGATGCCCTTCGCCCGCAGCGTGTTGGTGTAGTCGACCTGCAGGATGCCGTTCTTCTTCACGATGCCGAACAGCATGAAGATGCCGAAGATCGAGTACACGTCGAGGGGGTTCCGCAGCACCCACAGCGAGAAGACCGCGAACGGGATCGAGAGCGGCAGCGCCAGCATGATGGTGATCGGGTGCAGGAAGCTCTCGAACTGCGCCGCGAGCACCATGTACATGAAGAGCAGGCTCAACAGGAAGGCGGTGATGAAGTTCGCGACCGTTTCCTCGAGCACCTTCGCGCGGCCGCCGAGCTTGATCTGGTACTGCGCCGGCAGGTTCATCTCCCGGATCCACCGCTGCACGCGCTCGACGGCGACCGAGAGCGGGATGCCGTGCAGGTTCGCGAAGAAGCCGACCTTGCGCTCGCGGTTCTCGCGCTCGATCTGCGCCGGGCCGAGCGCCTCCTCGAGGTCCACGAGGCTGTAGATCTTCACGAGATTCGCGGCCGGCGACCAGACGGTGAGGGCGTAGACGTCGGCGGGACCGGTTCGCTTTCCGGGGTCGGCGCGGAGCCAGACGTCGTACTGCTCGTCTTCCTCTTTGTATTTCGACACCGGCTCGCCGCCGACGAGGATGCTGAGCGTCTGCGCGATCTCCTCGACCCGGAGCCCCATGGCGGAGGCGCGCTCGCGGTCGATCGCGGCGCGGAGCTCGGGCTTCCGGACCGAGAGCGTCGTGTCGACGTCGACGAAGGCCGGGTCGGCCTTCATGCGCGCGGCGAGCTCGTCGGAATACTTCGTGAGCTTCTCGAGGCTCGGGCCGAGGAGGCTGAACTCGAGCTCGCTCTGGCGCGTGCCGCCGCCGCGGAACGCGTTGATGCCCTGGACGCTGGCGCGGAGGTCGGGGTAGGCGGCCAGGACCTTTCGCGCGTCGGCCATGACGTCGAACTGCGAGAAGTCGCGTTCGGAGAGATCGCTCAGGCGCACGTAGATCGACGCGATCGTGACGTCTCCCTCGCCGGGGCGCGCCTTGCCGGTCGTGTCGCCGATGGTGGTGAGGGTTTCGCGGACGCCGCGCAGCGAGCGGAACTTGGCCTCCAGCTCCTGTGTGAGCGCGTCGGTGCGCTCGAGGTTGTAGCCGCCCGGCGTCTGGAGGATCACCTCGAACTCGCTCTGGTCGTCCTGCGGCACGAACTGCGTTCCGACGGCGCGCAGGAGCGGGCCGGTCGTGAGGGTGATCGCCAGGGAGAGGAGCAGGATCGCGGCGCGATGGTTCAGGGACCAGCGGAGGCAGGCTCCGTAGAAGCGGTCGATCGCGCGATAGAAGGGACTCTCCTTTGCGGAGTGCGCCGGGTCCTTCGGCTTCAGGAAGCGCGACGACAGCATCGGTGTCAGCGTGAACGACACCAGCAGCGAGAACGCGATCGCGAATGCGACCGTGATGCCGAAGCTCTGGAAGAAGCGCCCGATGATGCCACCCATGAAGGCGACGGGGAGGAAGATCACGATCAGCGAGAACGTGGTCGCCGTCACGGCGAGTCCGATCTCGCGGGTGCCGATCGACGCTGCACGGTACGGCTCCTCGCCCCGCTCTTCGATGTGGCGAAAGATATTCTCGAGGATGACGACGGCATCGTCGATGACGATGCCGACCGCGAGTACGAGGGCCAGCATCGTCACGTTGTTCAGGGTAAAACCCATGTATCGCATCATCGTGAAGGTCGCGATGATCGACGTGGGAATGGCGACGGACGCGATCAGCGTGCTGCGCGCGTCGCGCATGAAGAGCCAGACGGTCAGTGCGACCAGGATCGCGCCGAGGATCAGGTGGTGCTGCACCTCGGAGATCGTCCGCTTGATGAAGCGCGACTGGTCGACCACGACCTCGGTCGAGACGTCGGGCGGCAGGATCGGCTGCAGCTCGGCGAGCTTTGCCTTCACGGCGTCGACGACGGCGACGACGTTCGTGCCCGACTGCTTCTTCACGATGAGGCTGACGGCGTTCTTGTCGTTCAGCCGTGCCCGGCTGCGCGGCTCGGCGACGCCGTTCTCGACCCTCCCGATGTCGCGCACGCGGATCGGCCGGCCCTCGTAGGTCGCGACGATGAGGTCCGCGAAGGACGGCACGTCCTCCATGCGGCCCATCGTCCGGAGTACCATCTCGCGGTTCCCCTGGTCCACGCGTCCGCCCGGGATCTCGATGTTCTGCTTCTGGAGGGCCTCGCGGACCTGGAGGATCGAGATCTCGTAGGCCGCCATGCGGTCGGGGTCGACGTAGACGTTCACCGCCCGCTCCCAGCCGCCGACCATGATGACCGCGCCGACGCCCTGGACGGTCTCGATGCGCTCCTTGATCTGCTTCTTCGCGACCTCGGTCACCTCGCGGAGGTTACGATTCCCCGCGACGACGACGCTCATGATCGGGGTGGCGTCGACGTCGAACTTCTCCATGATCGGCGGGTCGGTGCCTTCGGGCAGCCGCGAGACGATCGTCGAGACCTTGTCGCGCACCTCCTGGGCGGCGACCGCGCTGTCCTTCGAGAAGAGGAACTGCACGATCACGATCGAGAGGCCTTCCTTGGAGGTCGAGCGTAGGATGTCGATGCCCTCGATGGTGTTGATGATCTCCTCGATGGGCTTGGTGACGCCGCTCTCGATCTCCTCGACGCTCGCGCCCTTGAGGGTCGTGGTGACCGTGACCGTCGGGAAGTCGACGTTCGGAAAGAGATCGAGGCCGAGGCGCTGGAACGAGAACCAGCCGAGGACGACCAGGGACATCACGAGCATGGTCGCGAAGACGGGGCGGCGGATGCAGAGATCGGCGAGGGACATGTCGCCTAGGAATCCATGACTCGGACAGGCTCCTAGGGCGCGACCGTCACGGACGCGCCCTGCTCGAGGCGGTCGAGATTCGAGACGGCGACCTGCTCGTCGCGCTTCACGCCGTCGGCGATCTCGCGGCGGTCGCCGACCGCGACGCCGGTGCGGACGATGCGCTCCTCCGCCTTGCCGTTCGCGATCACGAAGACCTTGGTGACGCCCGCGAAGGTCGTCAGCGCCTTCTCGGGCACGACGACCGCGTCGCCGTGCAGGTCGTAGACGAGATCGCCCTTGGCGAAGAAGCCGGGACGGAGCAGGCGATCGACGTTCGGCACGAGCGCTTCGAGCGTGATCGATCGGTTCGCGGCCTCCGAGGTCGGGTTGATGCGGGTGATCCTCCCCTCGAAGACGCGATCCTGGTAGGCGTCGACGGTGACGCGGATCGGCTGGCCGAGCTCGAGGTAGCCGGCGAAGCGCTCCGGCACCGGCGTGCGGAACTTCAGAGGATCGTCCTGGACGAGCTTGTAGAGCGTCTGCCCGCTCTTCACGACGGCGCCGAGCGACGTGTCGCGCTCGGCGATGACGCCGGCGAAGGGGGCGCGGATCACCGTGCGGTCGATCTTCACCTTCACGACGTCGAGCTGCGCCTCGAGCACCGCCGCCTCGGTGCGCATCTTCTCGGCTTCCTCGGCCGCCATGATGCCTTGGCCGCGCAACACCTGGGCGCGGGCATTGTCGGCGTGCGCCTTCACGAGCCGGGCTTCGATTTCGCGCTTGGCGGCCTGCAGGTCGGCGTCGTCGAGGCGGACCAGCACGTCGCCCGCGTTCACGCGGTCGCCCATGTCGGGGCCGAACGCGGCGACGCGGGTCTCGATCTGCGCCGCGATCGCCACCTCTTCGTTGGCGTAGAAGGCGCCGACGAGCGGCACCGAACGCTCGACCTGCGCGATCGTCGCCGGCGCGACGGCGACCGCGACGGGCGTTTCCGCCGTCTGCGCGGTCGCCTGGGCATCGCTCGCTTCGTGCGAGCAGCCGGTGGCGAGGAGCGCGAGCGCCGTCGCCGCGGCCGCGCCGAACGTTCGGATGCGCAGGGTCACGGCTGCCCTCCGGCGGCCGCGCGGCGCGGCCGCGCGCCCGGGCGCCGCGCGACGGCGCGTCCGCCGCGGAGACCGTCGAGGAAGAGGTCGACCACGAAATCCACGCTGCGCTCGGGATCGTCCCGCTCCTGCTGGTTGGTGACCGCGGCACGGATCAGAGCGATCAGCATCTCGGCGGCGAGCACGGCGTCGGCGGGGGCGATGCGGGCCGCGCGCGTCTCCGGCTTCAGGACCTCGCGGGCGAGGGCGATGACGCGCTCGCGCCGCTGCCGCCAGGAGGCTCCTTCCGGCTCGCGTTGCTTGTGCTCGTAACGGCCCATCAGCACCGCCAGATGACGGCGCGTCCAGAAGAAGGTGAGGAAGCAGCGCGTGAACGCGCGGAGCGCCGGCTCGCCGCTCCGGCCGCGGACCGCGTCGGCGAGCTCGGCCAGCAGCACGTCGAGGGCCTCGAGGATGGTCGCGTAGAAGAGCTGCTCCTTGTTCGGGAAGTAGAGGTAGAGCGTGCCCTTGCCGACGCCCGCCGCGGTCGCGACGTCCTCGACCGGGACGGTGTGGAACTCGCGGGCCGAGAAGACGTCGGTGGCGGCGCGCAGGATCTGCGAGCGCTTGTTCGGGTCGGACTTGCGGCCTGCCATGGGGGCAATTCCAGAACTGACCGGTCAGTCCTACGGCCACCCCCCACCTCAGTCAACGTCGCTCGTGCGTCGATGCCGTGCCGCCCGCCATAGGGAGAGAAGAATGCCCGGAGAGGGAGGAGGATGAGACGGAGCGGGTAAGGAGACAGGACGGTAGGTAGGGAGGTAGGAGAAAAGCGAGCCCGTCGCGGGGGGCTCACGACGTGACGGGCATGCGGGTAGCGCCTAGAGTCCACCACGCGACGAACACGCGAACCCGCATCGCCTTCCGCCCCCGTCATCGGCTACACTCGTCCACTCACCCAGTCGCAGTCGCCGCCGTCCGACTCCGCCCAGGAAGGAATCCCCCATGAATCTCAAGAAGATGCTCGTCACCGTCGTCAAGACGCTCGTCACCGTCGGCATCTTCGTCTCGCTCTTCGTCGAGTTCGGCGGGGGCACCGTCGCGGTCTCGCGGAGCGGCTTCGCGGACGGCTCGATCTTCTACCGCGCGAACCCGGAGATGCCGGGGTTCGTCGGCAAGATGAAGGCTCGCCTCTCGGGTGCAGCCCTTCCCGAGCCGTACGTTCCGGTGTCGAGCGAGTATGCCTGCACGCTCGCGCTCGAAGGCGGCCAGGTCATGGTGCGGACGGCGGCGGGCGCGGTCGTGAAGCTCCGGGCGCTGCACCACTGCGTCGACGGCAAGCTCGGGCAAGTGCTCGCGGGACCCGACGACGAGCGGAAGGTGGCGCTTGCGACCACGACCGGCGACACGGTCTGGGTCGAGAAGCAGGGAATGCAGCGTGTGCCGATGACGGTCGCGGACCTCTGGACGGAGATCAAAGGGTTGGACCTCGCCGTCTTCGTGCCCTGGCTCCTCTTCGCGACCTTCATCAAGTTCCTCGGCATCCTCGCCAACATCGTGCGCTGGAAGGTCCTGCTGGCGGGGCAGGGAATGGCATTCGGCTTCGGCTGGCTCACCGCGAGTTACTTCGTCGGGCGCTTCTTCGGCATCGTGATGCCCTCCACCCTCGGCCTCGACGGCTGGCGCCTCTACGACACGATCCGCATTTCGCGAAAGCCCGTCGAGTGCGCGACGGTGCTCGCCGTCGAGCGCATCACCGGGCTGATCGGCCTCATCGCGACGATCCTCCTCTTCATGCCGTTCGCCGACCTCCAGGGGCGCACGTTCGCCGACGTCATTCAGAAGCTCGCGGTGCCGCTCGCGGCCGCCGTCGGCCTCGGGCTCGCGCTGCTTCTCAAGCCGTCGCTCTTCGCTCCGGTCATCCGGCTCGTGCCGATCGCGAAGGTGCGGACCTTCCTCGAAAGCGCCATCCGCTCCGCGACCGCGTACTCGACTCGCCGCGGGACGCTCCTGATCGCGCTCCTGTGCGCGGTCTTCGGACAGCTGACGACGATGGCGATGTACTTCGGAAACGCGATGGCCCTCCAGGTGGAAGGGGTCACGATGCTGCAGGTGTTCTACGCCGCGGCCGTGATGACGCTCTTCACCTTCCTCATCCCGACCGCCGCGGGCGAGGGCGTCCGCGAGCTCATGTTCGTCGAGCTCCTCGGCGGCCGCATCCCGACCGCGAAGGCCTTCCTCATCGGCCACGTCGGCTTCTGGATCGAAAAGCTCCTCCTCTCGTTCCAGGGCGGCATCTTCCTCATCTGGGCGCCCAAGTCGTATCAGCGCGTGACGCGCGAAGACCTCGAGCACCTGAAGGAAGAGGCGGCGCGCGAGCGCGAGGTGCGCGCGACGGCATGAGCCGAGCGAGGCCATGACCGGGCCGGCGATCACCATTCGGCACGCGACGGCGGCGGACGAGGGGGCGCTCGGCCACCTCGGCGCGGAGCTGCTGCGCCTGCATCACGGATTCGACGCCGAGCGGTTCATGGCACCTGGTCCGAACACCGAGGAAGGCTACGGCCGCTTCCTCGCCGCCGCGCATGCGAACGATGACACCCTCGTCCTCGTGGCGGAGCGCGCCGGCGAGATCGTCGGCTACTGCTTCGCCGGTATCGAGCCGCGCTCGTGGAAGGAGCTCCGCGACCGCGCCGGATTCGTCCACGACGTGCTCGTGGTGGAGGGCGCGCGCGGCACCGGGACCGGAGAGCGTCTGGTCGAGGCGGCGGCCGAGTGGCTGCTCGCGCGCGGCGTCGCGCGCGTCATGCTCTGGACGGCGGAGAAGAACGTCCACGCGCAGCGCCTCTTCGAGCGCCTCGGCTTCCGCCGCACGATGATCGAGATGACGCGCTGAGCGTTGCCCGGCGCGTGGGGCGACGACGAGCGCGCGTGTCCGGCGAGCGCCGCGCGGCCCGCTACTCGAACAGTTCCACGGCGCCGGTGCGGACGTCGTACATCCCGCCGACGAGCTTGATGCGGCCTGCATGGGCGAGGCGGGCGAGCGCCGGACTCTGCTCGCGGATGCGCCGCAGCGTGCGCTGCACGTGCAAGCGCGACGCCTGGTCGATGCGGCCGCGGCGGGCTTCCTTGGAGATGTGCTCCCAGTCGACGCGCCACGAGGGATCCAGCGACTGCCGGATGTCGTCGAGGATCGGGTGGAGGTTCGGACAGTCGCCGTTCGGTCCGGCCGTGGTCTGCCGCAGCATCGGAGCGAGGGCGAGCTCGACCGCCTTGTTGTTGGTGTGCCCGAGCACGACGATCACCTTGGCGCCGGCGACGGCGCACGCGTACTCGAGGCTCCCGAGCGTGCTCGGGACCGCGACGTTGCCGGTCGTGCGGGTGCAGAAGATGTCGCCCGGGCCGACGTCGAAGATCATCTCGACCGGCGTGCGCGAGCTCGATCCGCTGAGCACCGCCGCGAGCGGATGGCGGCGTTCGGCGACGCCCTGGCGCAGGTGCGCCATGTCGCGGGTCAGCACCTCGCCGCTCTGGAAGCGCTCGTTGCCCTCGCGCAGGATGTCCACGACCTGGTTCGGCGTGAGCTTCTCCTGCAGGTCGCGGGTCGCGAAGTCGGCGTAGCGGACGCGATCCTCGATCTGCTCGTAGTGGGGCTTGAAGCCGATCAGGCTCACCAGGACGTCGCGCGCCGGGGCCGTCTCCTTCTCGTATTCGCGGATCACCGACAGGATGTCGGTGTCGATGTAGTCGGTGGCGCGCGCGTCGATGAGCACGTGCCCGCCGCGGGGCGCCTCGCCGAGCGCGCGGCGGAGCGCGGCGCGGTTCAGGAAGCTCACCTGGTTGGCGAGGTCGATGTGGAGCACGTCGCCGCCGAGATGTTTCTCGAGCGTGCGGTGCAGCGGGCGGCGGAAGTTGCTCCTCAGGATGAAGGCGATGCTGAAGGCGAGCCCGATCAGGACGCCGATCAACAGGTCCGTGAGCAGGATCGCGGAGATCGTGACCATGAACGGCACGAACGTCTCGAAGCCCGCCTGCCATGTCTGCCGGAAGAGGGCGGGGCTCGCGAGCTTGTAGCCGGTCGTGATGAGCACGGCGGCGAGCGCCGAGAGGGGGATGAGGTTCAGCCACGCCGGGAGCAGCGCGACGCAGAGCAGGAGCAAGCAGCCGTGGACGATGGCGGCGAGCTTGGTCTTGCCGCCCGAGTTGATGTTGACCGAGCTCCGGACGATCACGGAGGTGACCGGTAGGCCGCCGATCAATCCCGCCGTGAGGTTGCCCACCCCCTGCGCGACGAGCTCGCGGTTCGGCGGCGAGGTGCGGCGCCGCGGGTCGATCTTGTCGACCGCTTCCAGGTTGAGCAGCGTCTCGAGCGAGGCGACGAGCGCGATCGTGATCGCGGCGACGTAGAGCTTCGGGTTGCCGAGGGCCGCGAGGTCGGGCGCCTTCAGGAAGCCGAGGAAGCCCGTCAGGTCGGTCGCGACCGGCACCTGCACGAGGTGGTCCGACTCGATGGCCCAGCCTGCGCCGAGGCGCGACAGCAGCATGTGCATGCCGACGCCGAGCAGCGCGGCGACGAGCGGCGCCGGGATCGGCGAGGTCTTCAGCTGCTTCACGCGGTCCCAGGCGACGAGCAGGGCGAGGCAGAGCGCGCCGATCAGGGCGGCTCCACGGTGGACGCCGGCAAAGAGGTTGCCGAGCGCGCTGAAGGTGTTCTCGTGGTCGGGCTGGGAGAACGCCATGTCGCCGAGCGGGTCGGCGTCCCAGCCGAAGAGGTGGGGGATCTGCTTGAGGATCAAGATGAGGCCGATCGCTCCGAGGAGCCCGCGGATCACGCTCGACGGGATGAAGTCGGCGATGCCCCCGGCTCCGGCGATGCCGAGGGCGATCTGGATCACGCCCGCGATCGCGACCGCGAGAGCGAAGGCCTCGAAACTCCCGACCGCCGCGATCTGGGCGGCCACGACGGCCGTGAGCCCGGCCGCGGGGCCGCTGACGCTCGTGTGCGAGTGGCTGATCGAGCCGACCAGGAGGCCGCCGACGATCCCCGCGAGGATGCCGGAGAAGAGCGGCGCGTTGGAGGCAAGCGCCACGCCGAGGCAGAGCGGCAGGGCGACCAGGAAGACGACGAGCCCGGCGGTGAGATCGGCGGCGAGCGTCGCCGCTCCCGGCGACTGCATCGCGCTCGGAGCGGCGGGTGGCGTGACGGTGCGCGGTGCGGGCATCGGCGCTCCTCTCGGTCAGGCCGCGGCGTTGCCGGAGCCGCCGACCGTCTCCTGCATCGGCCGCCAACGGGCCTGCGCGGCGTCCCACACCAGGAAGCCGCCGCTCCGGATGTCGTAGGTCCAGCCGTGGATCTCGAGCGCGCCCGCCCGGAGCTTCGCGGCGACGCTCGGCAGCGTGCGCAGGTTGTCGAGCTGCGCCAGCACGTTCTCCTGCGTCAGCACCTCGACCTTGCGGTCTTCCGGGGCGTCCGGGTGTGTCTCGAGGGTGACGGCGCGGGCGCGGTCCGCGTATGCGATCCAGCGCGCGACCGCCGGCAAGTCGGCGACGTTCTCCGGCCGCAGCACGGCCTGCATCGCGCCGCAGTCGGAGTGTCCGCAGACGATGATGTGCAGGACCCCGAGGATCTGTACCGCGTACTCGATGGTGGCGGCGACGCCGCCCGAGCTCTCGCCGTGCGCGGGTACGATGTTGCCGGCGTTGCGGCAGACGAAGAGCTCACCCGGGCCGACCTGGGCGATCAGGCTCGGGACGATCCGCGAGTCGCTGCACGTGATGAGGAGCCAGCGCGGAGACTGGCTGCTCGACAGGTCTTGGTACAACTCGCGGTGTTGGGGGAACACCTCGTTCTGAAAACGCAGCACGCCTTCGATCAGCTTCTTCATGACTGCTCCTTTCGCGGCACGAGGTGTGCGGGGCGCGTCCAGCCGGTCGGACGTCGCCTTGGGGTGAGCGGAAGAGGGGTGCGGACGGACTCAGCGGCTCGGGGGACCGCGGCCGCGCCGCGTGGAGGCCGCGGGTGCCGCCGGTTCGGCGGGGAGCCTGACGGCGAGCCGGGCCGCGAAGGTCCGGGGGAGCGCCACCATCGTGGTGGCGGCGAGAAGGAGATGGGGCGAGCCGTGCGACGGGGGGCCGTCGCGGAGGGGGGCGAGCGCTTCCCCCGGTGGCGAGCCGTCCCGCAGGACCAGCTCGCAGCCGGGGGCTCGCGAGCGCGAGGCACTGAGCCTGTTCCCGGCTGACGGAGAGAAGTGGCCGTGGCGGGCGCGGTCGGTGGCGACGCCGGCTGCCGTCAGCTGATACGTGCCGAACGCCAGTACGAGCGCCGTGAGGCGCACGAGAATCAGGGGCAGGCGCTGGATCGTCACGGTCGACACGTCGAAAGTTTCGTTGAGACGATTGCTTACCGCCGTGGCGTGGCGGGCACAAAGCGATAGAGCAGCGACCGGAGTGGGTCAACCCACCTGCCGGCGAAGACCCCGACGCGCTCCGGGGGGCAGGTTCCGTGGGGGTGGATGTGTCTCGCGCCATGGATGATGCTTCGGCAATGACCTCGGGCGAGCGGGATCGGTCGGTCGTTTGCCCCGCCGGTGCGGTGGACCGGCTGGACCGCGTTCTGGCGAAGATCTTCCCCGCGACCTCGCGCGGTGCGGCGCGCCGGCTGATCGCCGATGGGCGCGTGTTCGTCGACGGGCGGCGCTGTCGGGTGGCGTCCCGGCCGGTCTATCCGGGAAACGAGCTGCGGGTCGCGTCGGCGGCCGCCGTCGCACGCGCCACGTCGGCGGCCGTTCCGCCGGTCCTCTACGAGGACGACGATCTCCTCGCGATCGACAAGCCGGCCGGTATGGCGACCGCGCCGACCCGGGTCGCCGCCGCGGGGACGGCGCTCGACCTCGTGACCGAGGTCCTGCGGGCGCGCAAGCGCGGGCCGGCGCGTCTCTGGGTCGTGCACCGCCTCGACGCCGCGACCTCGGGCGTGCTCGTCTTCGCCAAGACGCGTACGGCGGCTGCGGCGCTCTCGGCGGCGTTCGCGGAGGGCCGCGTCGAGAAGACGTACCTCGCGTGGGTGAGCGGCGCGCCCGGCGCGCCCGCCGGTGCCATCGACCTCGCGATCGCGGCCGAGGGGCGGCGCGCGCGCGTCGATCCGCGCGGCCGCCCGGCGCGCACGGACTGGGAGGTCGTCGAGCGCGGCGAGGGGCGGACGCTCCTGCGGCTCCGTCCTCGCACGGGTCGGATGCACCAGATCCGCGTGCACCTGCGCGCGCTCGGCCATCCGATCCTCGGCGACCGCGCATACGGCGGTCCGGCGGGGCGGCGGCTCATGCTGCACGCCGAACGGCTCGTGCTGCCGCATCCGAATACGGGCGGCGCGGTGACGCTCGTCGCGCCGACGACGCTCTGACGCCGTTCGGAAAGAACCGGAATCGGGACGCGTCAGCGCGGCCGGCCGGTGCCCGGGTCGCGCCGCAACGGGCCGGTCTGGGTGCGGACGGCTTCGGGCGCCTGCGACGCCGGGAGCCGATAGAGGTAGTGCAGGTCGGTCGCGGTCACGAGCGGATCCTTCCGATACTCCTCGACCGCGCGGAAGACGTTCGCGTCGGGCGCGATGCGCAGGATGTAGGCGCCCTTCAGGTCGGCGACCTTGATCAGCTGGATCGCGCGGTACTTGGCGTTCAGGCGGTCCAGGGACGGCACGCCGAAGCGGAGCTTCGTCGGCGGCTTCGCGACCAGGGACGCGACGGTCTTCTCGCCCGCGGGGGTGAAGACGATCAGCAACTCGCCCTCGACGTATCCGTGGGTGCTCTGCGGGGCGGTGGCCGGCACCTCGGCGCCGACCGTCCGTACGGTGCGTTGCCCGCCCGTCTCGATCGTCTGCGTCGCGCACGCAGCGAGCGTGCAGGCGGCGAGGATCGAGACGAGCGGGCGCGCTCCGATCACCAGCGGACTCGGCGGGGCTCGCTCAGCTCTTCTTGCCCTTGGCCTTCAGCTCGGCGTCGATCTGCGTCTTGAAGCCGTCGAGCGAACGGTTCTGCGCGATCTTGCCGTTCACGAAGAAGCTCGGCGTGCCGCGCACGTCGCTCTTCGCTCCGAGCGCCATCTCCTCGTCGACCTGCTTCTTCACCTCGTCCGAGCCCTGGTCGGCCTCGAACTTCTTCATGTCGAGCCCGATCTTCTCGGCGATGCCCTTGATCGTCTCGGGTGTGAGGTTGCGCGAGTTCTTGTAGAGCTCGTCGTGCATCTCCCAGAACTTGCCTTGCTTGCCGGCGGCGATGGCGGCGCGCGCGGCGGGGTCGGCGTTCGGGTGGATCTGGCGGAGCGGAAACTGTTTCATGATGAAGTTGACGTCGTTCGGGTAGGCGGCGAGCACCTGCTCGACGACCGGCGCCGACTGGGCGCAGAACGGGCACTGGAAGTCGGAGAACATCACGATCGTGACCGGCGCGTCCTTCGGCCCGCGGACCGCGGAGTTGCCGACCGGGATCTGGTAGACCTTGTTCGGATCGATCTGCGGACGCTGCGCGGCGGCGGGCGCTGCCGGCCGCGCCGCGATGTCCTTCTCGATCTTCTCGAGCTTGGCCAGGATCTCCTTCTGTGTGGTCTGCACCGCCTCGATGTCGCTCTTCTGCGCGCATCCCGGTGCGGCCAGTGCCAACGCCAGCAGCGCGATCACGTACGTACGGCGAGTCTCCATGAGAAATCCTCCTTCGTCCGCGGTGAAAATTGCCTCCGTGGTGTAGCGAAGGCCGTCACCGAACACCAGACGGGCGCGTACGGGGCGCTTCGCTCAGCCTCGGGGCGCCTGGGCCTCCGAGAGACGGGCGGCGATCACCGCCCGCACGCGGTCGCGGAGCGCGCTGCGGTCGTCGTACCCGAGGTCGTCGGTGCGGATGGGGGGCTCGACGTAGACGTCGACGTCGCCGGGGACGATCGAGAGATATCCGCCCTTCGGCATCACCGCGCTCGTGCCGCAGCAGATGACCGGCACGATCGGCAGCTTCAGGTGGATCGCCGCGATGAAGGGTCCCTTCTTGAAGGGCAGCAGCTGGCCGTCGCGGCTCCGCGTGCCCTCCGGGAAGATGATGAGCGACGACCCCTCCGTGGCGGCCTCGTTCAGCCGTTCGATCGCCGCGAGCGGGTTGTCGCGGTCGACCGGGATCATCCCCATCGTGCGGAGCACGGTGCCGAGCACCGGCTCCGCGAAGAGCTCCTTCTTCGCGATGAAGCGGTTCTGGCCCGGGAGGTACCCGAGCAGCGCCGCGATGTCGAAGTTGCTCTGGTGGTTCGGCGCGAAGATCCACGGCCCCGGGCCCGCGAGGTGCTCGAGCCCGTGGACGTGCACGCGGACGCCGCAGAGGCGCGCCAGGTTCCGCGCCGACAGCCGCGCGAAGGCCCAGGCGACGCCCTTCCAGGGCAGCACGCGGTGCAGGATCACGGCGATCGTGCCCATCGAGAAGAGCATGCCGCGGAAGATCCAGCGGTTCAGGAGCGCGCGCGCACGCCATCGAGCCGTGCGGCTCGCCGCGAGCTCGGCCTCCATCGTTTGGGTGTCGGCGAGAGGGCCCATCGCGCGCGACACTATGTGCGCGCCCCGAGCATGACAAGCGACCCGGACGGTCCGAGCGGCCGCGTCAACTTGCTCTCGTCCGGACCCCGGACTACTACGGACGCTTCCGATGCGGATCTACTTCGTCTCGCCGACGCACTACGACGCGAACGGTGCCCTCCACAAGACGACGCGCTACTGGACGAGCGGCATCACGCTCCCCTACCTGAAGGCGATCACGCCGCCGGGGCACGACGTCCGGCTCGTCGACGAGCTGATGCAGGACGTGAACCTGGACCACGAGTGCGACGTCGTCGGCATCACCGCGATGGGACCGCAGATCGTCCGGGCGTACGATCTCGCGCGCGCGTTCCGGGCGCGCGGTCGCCGCGTCGTCCTCGGCGGCACCTGGGTTACGCTCACCGCGGAGGAGTCGCTGAAGCACGCCGACGCCGTCGTCGCCGGGGAGGCCGAGGACGTCTGGCCCGAGGTCCTCGCCGACTTCTCCGAGGGGCGGACGAAGGGCATCTACCGCGCCAAGAGCGGATGGCGCTCGCTCGCCGGGCTGGCGCCGATCGACTACGAGACGCTGCCGCTGCTGAAGCTCCAGGCGTTCCGCGAGAGCGCGCTCTACCGCATGTACTTCCACTGGCCCGTGATCTTCTCGCGCGGGTGTCCGCATCCCTGCGAATACTGCGCGGTCCAGACCTACTATCAGCGCGCGTACCGGACGCGGCCGGCCGACGACGTGCTCGAGGACCTCCGCCGCATCAAGGCCCTCGGAGGGAACCGCATCCTCTTCCTCGACGACAACCCGATCGCGCACCCGAACGACGCGAAGGAGCTCTTCCGGAGAATGATCCCGTTCGGGATGAAGTGGGCGTCGCAGTCGACCATCAACATGGCGCGCGATCCCGAGCTGCTCGACCTCGCGGCGCGGAGCGGCTGCGTGAGCCTGTCGATCGGACTCGAGAGCATCAACCAGGAAAGCCTGCGCGGCATCAAGAAGGACTTCAACCAGGCCACGCGCTTTCGCGAGGACATCGCCGCGCTCCGTGCCAAGGGCATCCAGGTGATCGCGCTCATCATGGTCGGCCTCGACGGCGACACCGTGGACACGTTCGGGCGCACGCTGCAGTTCCTGCTCGACAGCAAGGTGTCGTTCCTGAAGCTCTTCACGCCGTGTCCGTATCCCGGCACCAAGTTCTACGACGACCTCGCCCGCGAGGGCCGCATCCTCGACGGCAACTGGGCGCGGTACGACTACGGATCGCCGCTCATCAAGCCGACCGGCATGACCAGCGACGAGATGATGGACGGCTTCAAGTACGTGTACGAGGGATTCTACTCGATCAAGAACATCCTGCGGCGCTTCAGCCCGCCGCCGAAGGGCCAGCTCCTCGAAAGCCTCGCGTACGTGGTCGCCAACCTGAAGGTGAACCGCTACCTGCGCTCGCACGAGCGCGCCTGGGCGACGATTTCCTAGCCTCGTCCGAGAGCGTGCCGGTCAGTCGCCGCGACCCTTCAGCTGGATGAGCTCGATCTTGTAGCCGTCGGGATCCTCGATGAACGCGATCTCCGTCGTGCCGTGCTTCATCGGACCGGGCTCGCGCGTGATCCGCACGCCGCGCGCGCGCAGCCGGTCGCAGGTGCGGTAGAGGTCCTCGACGCCGAGCGCCAGATGACCGAACCCCGTGCCGATGTCGTAGCGTTCGGTGTCCCAGTTGTGGGTGAGCTCGACCACCGTGTGATCCGATTCGTCGCCGTAGCCCACGAACGCGAGGGTGAAGCGGCCGCCGGGGTACTCCTTCTTCCGCAAGAGCTTCATCCCGAGCAGGTCGGTATAGAAGCCGAGTGAGCGATCGAGGTTGCCCACGCGGATCATCGTGTGCAGCATCTTCATCGACGGGGCCTCCCGGCCTCGTGCTTGCCATAGGCGGCTCGGCGATGCCATGCGATCCGAGCGGGAGGAACCTCGTGGAGCGACCGAGTCCGAAGCAGGTCACGATCTTCAATCGCGAAGCGCTGGAGGAGGCGACCAAGGCCCAGGTCGCCTGGGCGGACCGCGTGTTCCGCCGTCGGCTCATCGTCAGTACGAGCTTCGGCATCCAGAGCGCCGTGATCCTGCACCTCGTGAGCCGCATGATCCCCGACGTTCCCGTGGTGTTCGTGGACACCGGCTACCTCGTGCCCGAGACCTATCGCTACGCCGAGCAGCTGATGGCGCTCCTGCGCCTGAACGTGAGGCGCTACTCGGGCACGATGACGCCCGCCGAGATGGAGGCGAAGCACGGGAAGCTCTGGGAGACCGACCTCGACGAGTACCACCGCATCCGCAAGGTCGAGCCCATGCGGCGCGCGATCCGCGAGCTCGAGGCGCACGCATGGATCGCCGGGTTGCGGGCGGACCAGACGAGCTTCCGCGCGACGCTCGACCCGGTGACCTTTCAGGACGGCGTCTTCAAGGTGCACCCGATCCTGCGATGGCGGTCGCAGGACGTCTACTACTACATGGAGCACTACCGGCTACCGCAGCATCCCCTGTGGGAGAAGGGCTTCACCCGGGTCGGGGATCGCCACTCGAGCAGCGCCGGAGGCGAGGGCGACAAGCACGCGCGCTTCGACGGGCGGGCCGAGGAATGCGGCCTCCACACGTCCGGCATCGCCGACGAGTAGCGGGCGCGTTCGCTGCGCGAGCCGTTCAGCTCGAAGAGTCTGCGGGTGCCGTAGTGTCTCAGGTTGATTCTCGCGCAGCGGAGCGATCGGTGGCCGCAGGCGGGCGGGTCGGGGCGTGCTTCTACGGTCGCCGGGTGTCCTGCCACCTGCGCGTAGGGCCCGCCGGCGCCACTTTGCCTTGCGCACGACGCGAGCTGCGGCTCCCCGAAGCCCGCCCCGCCCGCCTGCGGCAGCATGCGCACCCAAGTACGAGGGAAGCTCTGCACCGATCCTTTCCGCGCGAGAAGCGTGAGCCGCTGCGCCACCGTCGCTCGCGGAGGGGTCGCGCTTCGCAGCCGGACGCGCTCTGCGCAGAGGTTCCCGAGGGGCCGTCGGTTCGGCACGGCGAATCGGCGCGCTCGTGGATCGTCTTTGCCGCCATGCATCGCCGGCGGGTGGGTCCGGGCGTGCTTCGGGGAGCCGCAGCTCGCGTCGTGCGCAAGCCAGGGCGGCACCGGCGGGCCCTACGCGCCGGGTGGCAGGACCCCGGCGACCGTAGAAGCACGCCCGGACCCACCCGCCGGCGCATCCGCTTGCGATTCCGTGAGCTCGCGGAGCGCGTCCCGAAACTCCTCCGGCATGCGCTGCGGTCTGCCGTCTTCGCCGATCACCGCGTGCGTCGTCGAGCCTTCGACGCGGAGCTCGCCGTCCGTGCCGCGGATCTCGTACCCGATCGTGATGCGGGCGCGGCGGGTTTCGGTCACGGCCGCATGGATCGCCAGGTCCTCGTCGTAGCGCGACGGGCGGCGATAGCGGCAGGTCGTCTCGATGACTCCGAGGTAGAGGCCGCGCGCGATGTAGATCGCGAACGGATGGCCGAGTCGGCGGAAGAGCTCGGCGCGGCCGATCTCGAAGAGGCGGAAGTAGTTGCCGTAGTAGACGATCCGCATCGGGTCGCAGTCGCCGAATATGACGCGGTAACGCGCGACCTCGATCACGGCCGAGGCGGTACCATGCGACCCGTACCTTGACAACGCGCGCCTCGGATGGCCTGGTCGGCGGCCACTTCACGCAACGGAGGAGGAGAGGATGAAACGTTTCGACGTACGTTGGCTCGTGGTCGGCGGTTGCGCGCTCGCGCTCGCCGGTTGCGCCGAGCACGCCGCGCGTCCGGCCGCGCCCGGCGCGGCCGCGCCGGCGCACGCCGGGAAGGGCACGCAGGAGGAGGCCGCCGCCGACGCGCCGACGCCTCCGCCGGCGGGGAGCCCGCTCGCGAAGATCACCAAGGGCATGGCGATGAGCGAGGTGGTCAAGATCCTCGGCGAGCCGACGGACCGCAATCAATACGTCACCGGGAAGGCGTTCATCCCGTGGTACTTCGGCGACGACGTGACCCGCATCGCGTGGCACTACAAGGGGCTCGGCCGCGTCGTCTTCACCGGCGGCGGCGCGTGGGGCCAGCAGGGCGGCCAGGTGGAGTGGGTGGACTACGACCCGAAGGAGACCGGCTACCGGAAGTAGCGCCAGCCTCGCTCCACGCGGAGCGTGACGACCGGCGTGCCGATCGCGGCGCGCCGGTCGCCACGGGCGCGATCTACCGGACCGACGCCAGACGCGTCGCGATCTGCTTGGTCGCGTCGTTCATGGCGGCGCGCTGCGCCTGCCCGAGCGCGCTCGCGGCGTACGCCGTGTCGGCGCCGCCGATGCCGAACACCGAGAAGCCGCTCGTCGCGGCTTCCGACGTGAACGTGCCGGCGCAGACCGCGGTGCCGACGATGCGGCCGTTGCGCGGGTCGAGGATCTGCAGGTCCATACCGACCGAGCCGGTGCGGCGCATGCGGCTGTTGTTGTAGGTGGGGTTCGCGAGCGCGAGGCTCGAGCCGGCGATGGTCGCGGGCGTGTTGCCGGCGATCGCGCCGCCGATCGCGACGCCCGCGCCGACCCAGCCGAGCCCGCCGCCGCGCGCGCTGCCCTGGGCCTCGGCCACCTCGTTGAACTCGGTGATGTTGCCCTTGATGACGAGCGGGCCGACCTCGCCCTTCTTCACGAGTACGGACGGCTTGGCGCGATTGGCGAGGTAGTACTCGTAGTCGACGATCTGGACGTTGCCGACGTTGCCGAGCGCGCTCACGAGCTGCGCCGAGACGCCGTGGCCGACGCGGTCCGACATGCCGGCCGGCGGCGGGTTGTAGGCCTCCGCTTGCGGGCCTTCGGGCAGGAGCCCGTAGCCCCACGGGCCCCAGCCGTAGCGGCGGCCGGGAGGGGGCGGCGGCGCGCTCGGCGAGCCGTCGACGGCGACCTCCAGTGGCGCCACGGTGACGACGTACGTCGGCAGGTTCGGATCGTACGGAATCCGCACCACGTCGACCTGCGTCGACGCGGTCTGGCCTTCGGTCGCGCGGACGCCCTGCTTGTCGACGGTGGCCGGTGCGCAGCCGGCGACGATCACGCATGCTGCCGCCAAAAGCATGATTCTTCTCATGAAACGAAGTCCTCCTTGGAAAAATCTTGCGCCGCGGCTACCACGCCGGTCTCGTTCCGGCAAGGTGACGGACGCGTCGGGATGCGCGCGCAACACGCGGCTCCGTGCGCCGTTGCGGCGTCGCGTTCAGCCGGCCCGAGCCCGCGTCGGCTCGGCCGTCGGCGCGCTCGGCAGCGCGCGCTTCGCGTCCGCGAGCGACGCGTCTCCCGGCCAGTACGGCGCGAACTGGAACCACTGCTCGGGATGTTGGCGGACGAGCTGCTCGAACTCGGCGACGATCCTCGCGAGGATGCGGTCCATCTCCTCGACCGTCGCGTGGCGGCCGACGTGGTGCTCGGTGCCGAGCACGATCCGGTAGTGCCGCGGTCCGACCCGCACGGAGAACACCGGGAAGATGGGAGCGCCGGCGAGCCGCGCGAGCCGGATCGGCCCCGCCTGGAACCAGGCCGGCGCGCCGAAGAAATCGACGAGGCGGGCGCCGTCGCCGCCGAGCGGACGGTCGAGCTGCATCGCGACCACCTCGTTGCGCTTGAGGGCGCGCAGCATGTTGAACGACCCGTACACCGACGTGTCGGAGAGCAGCACGCGCACCCCCGCGGCCTCGCGCGCCTTCTTCACGTACTCGGCGGTGGTCTCGTTCGCCTCGCGCGCCATCACGAGGTTGAAGGGGCACCCGAAGCGAACGAGCGTGCGCGCGCCGATATCCCAGTTGCCGAAGTGGCAGGTGACGAGCACCGCACCGTGCCCGCGCTTGATCGCGGCCTTGATCGGGTCGTCGGTCGGCTCGTCGACGCGCACCGGCTGCGGGCGCGGGCCGAAGTACTCGAGCGTCTCGTTCACGCAGTGGGCGAACGTGATGAACACGTCGAGCGCCGCGAGGTGGTCGCGGATCCAGCCGCGCCGGCCGAGCACGCGCCGCACGTTGGCGAGCGCGCCGCGGCGGTTGCGGCCGACGCAGAGGAAGATGATCGCGGCGATCCACGGCGGCGAGTACCGCTTCCACCACTCGGGGCCGTAGACGCTCCCGAGGTAGGCGAACTTCCTCCACCACAGGCCGTCGAAGCGGA